>NZ_JAEILC010000048.1:0-109305 GCF_016307435.1 Pseudomonas sp. S4_EA_1b
TAATAGAGCCAAACAACACTGCCCTACCAACTCCTTCTGGGCTTCGATGAACTGAAGCGATCCGCTGTCGAATCTTGCGTAACTCTTTGTTTACCAAGGAGTTTTCCGTTTCGACTGCGCCGGAAGTGGGGCGAATTATAGACTTCTGGAATCTGCCGTCAAGCGTTAATTTGCGTTCTCTATCAATTAGTTAAAGCTGGCTAAAAACCAACCAGCAGTATCGCTACAGCTATCTATATAGAAGGAAAGATTCAGATAACACCTGCCTCCTTTAAAGCAGCCACATGATCCGGCCCAATACCTAATACGCTCTGCAGCACCTGAACGGTATGCTCTCCTAATAAGGGAGGCGCACTACGGTACTCCACGGGTGTCTTGGATAAACGTATGGGACTGGCAACCTGAGGCACCTCCCCCGCCAGCGGATGGGGCAGTTGAATGGCCAATCCACGCGCCTTGACCTGCGGATCAGTAAACACCTGCGCCAAATCGTTGATCGGCCCGCACGGAACTCCGACACTCTCCAACTGCGCCACCCACTCCGCCGTCGTTTTAAAGACAGTGGCCTGGCGAATCAACGGAATCAACTCGGCGCGATTGGCCACCCGCATCCCATTGGTAGAAAACCGCGGGTCATCCGCCCATTGCGGCTGCCCAGCCACTTGCGCAAATTTCCGGAACTGCCCGTCATTACCTACCGTCAGGATGAAGTCACCGTCGGCAGTAGGAAAGTCCTGGTAAGGCACAATATTCGGATGAGCATTACCCAGGCGCTTTGGCGCGATCCCAGTTGTCAGATAATTCATCGCCTGGTTAGCCAGGCAGGCGACCTGCACATCGAGCAACGCCATATCAATGTGCTGACCGCCACCATCATGATCACGATGGGCCAGGGCAGCCAGTATCGCGACAGTCGAGTAGAGCCCGGTGAGGATATCGGTTAACGCTACCCCCACCTTCACAGGCCCGGCTCCCTCGTCGCCTTCAGGCCGTCCGGTCAGACTCATGAGCCCACCCAGCCCCTGAATCATGAAATCGTAGCCCGCTCGCGCCGCATAGGGTCCTGTCTGGCCAAACCCTGTGATTGAGCAATAGATCAGTTCAGGATTGATCTCCTTGAGCGACTCATAATCCAGCCCATAAGCCGCCAGACCACCGACCTTGAAGTTCTCGATCAGGATGTCGGACTTGGCCGCTAGGTCCCGTATGAGCTTTTGCCCCTCCGGCCGAGTGAAATCGATCGTAACCGACTCTTTATTACGATTGGCCGCCAGGTAGTACGCCGCCTCGCCGGTGCTCTCACCAAAAGCGTCCTTCAGAAAGGGGGGACCCCAGGCCCGCGTATCGTCACCACTTACCGGTCGCTCGACCTTGATCACCTCAGCCCCCAGGTCTGCAAGGATCTGTCCCGACCAAGGGCCGGCCAATACCCGCGAAAGATCCAGTACCCGCAAATGGGAAAGCGCGCCCATGCCCATACTCCTATTAATAGAAGGCCTGAAGCCCGGTTTGCGCGCGCCCTAATATCAAGGCATGCACGTCGTGAGTACCTTCGTAGGTGTTAACCACCTCAAGGTTCACCAAGTGACGCGCCACTCCGAATTCATCGGAAATGCCGTTGCCGCCCAACATGTCACGCGCCATCCGCGCAATATCCAACGACTTTCCGCATGAGTTGCGCTTCATGATCGACGTGATCTCAACTGCGGCCGTACCTTCGTCTTTCATACGCCCCAGACGCAGGCACCCCTGCAGTGCCAAGGTGATCTCAGTCTGCATATCAGCCAGCTTCTTCTGAATCAGCTGGGTGGCCGCCAGCGGTCGTCCAAACTGCTGACGATCCAATGTGTACTGGCGGGCGGTGTGCCAGCAGAACTCGGCAGCACCCAAAGCCCCCCAGGAGATGCCATAGCGCGCAGAGTTCAGGCAGGTGAAGGGCCCTTTCAAGCCGCGCACATCCGGGAAGATGTTTTCTTCCGGCACAAATACGTTATCCATAACGATCTCGCCGGTGATTGAGGCCCGCAGGCCAACCTTTCCGTGAATCGCCGGAGCACTCAGCCCCTTCCAGCCTTTTTCCAGCACGAAGCCGCGGATATCACCGGCATCATCCTTGCCCCAGACGACAAATACATCCGCGATCGGGCTGTTGGTGATCCACATTTTGGCGCCCGTCAGGCTGTAGCCGCCTTCTACTTTGCGTGCACGTGTAATCATCGCGCCAGGGTCAGACCCGTGATTAGGCTCGGTCAGACCAAAGCAACCGATCCATTCGCCTGAGGCGAGTTTTGGTAGGTACTTCTGCTTCTGCGCCTCGGTACCGAACTCATTGATCGGTACCATCACAAGCGACGACTGCACACTCATCATCGAACGATAGCCGGAATCGACACGCTCCACTTCGCGCGCGATCAAGCCGTAACTCACGTAGTTCAAGCCACTGCCACCGTACTGCTCGGGAATCATTGCGCCCAGCAGGCCGGTCTCACCCATCTCACGGAAAATTGCAGGATCAGTCTTCTCATGACGGAAGGCTTCAAGCACACGCGGCGCCAGTTTGTCCTGAGCGAACTGCTCAGCACTGTCGCGCACCATGCGCTCTTCTTCGGTGAGCTGTTGATCCAGAAGAAGCGGATCGATCCAGTTGAAGCTTGCCTTGCCAGCCATGAGTTAAGTCCTCGCAAAGAACAGTGGAAGTCGTGGAGCAAGCCTAGGCTGGGTAATCGTTCTGGGCAAACGAGGTTTAAGCATAAGGTTGTGCTAATTTCTCACTTCGAAACAGTTTTATGCCGTGAAATTTCGCTTTATGAGTGAGGACAAGGTACATGCGCAGAAAAATCCCCAGCACCACCGCCCTTGTCAGCTTCGAAGCGGCGGCCCGCCACGAGAGCTTCACCAAGGCCGCTCAGGAACTTTCCCTGACCCAAGGCGCCATCTGCCGACAGATTGCCAGCCTTGAAGAGTTCTTGAGCGTGGAACTGTTTCGCCGTTCGCGGCGCGGCGTGAAGCTAACAGAAGCGGGACTGTCCTATAGCCGTCGCGTCGCCACACAACTGGACGCGGTGGAACGCGACACGCTGTCCGTCATGGGCCAACAAGGCGCCAATGTGATTGAGCTGGCGGTGGTCCCGACATTCGGCACGCAGTGGTTGATTCCACGGCTCAAGGACTTCCAGCGCCAACACCCGGAAGTCACGGTAAACCTCACCAACCGTACGCGGCCGTTTCTATTTGCAGATACTGACTTTGACGCTGCGATCTATTTCGGAGATGCCGATTGGTCCGGCACCGAATCCCACCGCTTGATGGGAGAGAATCCGGTGCCAATCTGCAGCCCGCGCTTGCTGGGCAATCGCACTCACTTCAGCGCCCAGGAAATCGCAGAACTGCCGCTGCTGCAGCAAACCACTCGGCCCTATGCGTGGCGCCAGTGGTTCAACGCCAGGCAACTGAACGTTCCCCGCGACATGACAGGACCCCGTTACGAGCTATTCTCGATGCTGTCTCAGGCAGCCATGCACGATATGGGCATCGCGTTGATCCCACCGTTTTTGATCCAGCGAGAGTTGGATGAGCATCAATTGGTGATTGCGAGCCCAGAGGCACTGACCAGCGCCAAGGCGTATTACCTGATGATTCCTGAGAGAAAGGTCGAATCAGCGTCGCTGCACGCCTTCAGGGACTGGCTCATCGAGCAATCACAACGCTACAGCCCCAGTATTTAAAGGGTCGCTCAAATTACTGACTCTGTAGTCAGCTATTTATAAATCCTACAGATATACGTATATGTCGCATTTATGCAGACTGTATCTATCGACCGAGAATGCGCGCCAAAGCCATGATTATCATGGCTTACAGCGACCACGACGAGCCAATGCACGACTATTCACAACAACGATGACAAAAACCGCTAAAAATGCCTGAAACCCTTTAATCACTTGTATTTAAAGAGGTTATTTTAGTGAGTTGCGACAATCAGTCACAGGGTGACTTGTAGTTAATTTTTCGTCACCCGTCATAATCCCTTGAAGGCCGTAAAGTTCGCCTGCAAAATGCCGCGCCCCGCTGTCATTTCAGCGGGATCGTGCTGATCGGCCGCCCCAGTTGCGCCTCTCGCGGTGCACTGGCCTTTTTACAAAAAGATCAAAAGCAAAAAGATCATGCAGGAGATTTGACGTGCACATTGGTGTTCCTCTCGAAACCCAGACCGGTGAAACGCGGGTGGCTGCCACCCCGGAAACCATCAAGAAGCTGATCGGCCAGGGCCATAAGGTCACTGTACAAAGCGGAGCGGGCCTCAAGGCCAGCGTTGTCGACAGTGCTTATGAAGCGGCAGGTGCCACCCTTGGCAGCGCCAACGACGCATTTGGCGCCGAGCTGATCCTGAAGGTGGTCGCTCCCAGCGATAACGAGATGGCGCTGATTAAAAGCGGCACCGTATTGGTGGGCATGCTCAATCCGTTCAGCAATGAAACTATCGCCAAATTGGCCGAACGTGGCATCACCGCCTTCGCCCTGGAAGCGGCACCGCGCACTTCTCGGGCCCAAAGCCTGGACGTGCTGTCGTCCCAGGCCAACATTGCTGGCTATAAAGCCGTGCTGCTCGCCGCCCATCACTACCCACGCTTCATGCCCATGCTGATGACCGCCGCTGGCACCGTTAAAGCCGCGCGCGTATTGATCCTTGGCGCTGGCGTTGCGGGGCTGCAGGCGATCGCTACGGCGAAACGCCTGGGAGCTGTGATCGAAGCGTCTGACGTGCGCCCGGCCGTGAAGGAACAGATCGAATCCCTCGGTGCCAAGTTTGTCGACGTGCCCTACGAAACCGATGAAGAGCGCGAATGCGCCGTCGGTGTCGGCGGTTACGCCCGCCCGATGCCCACCAGCTGGATGCAACGTCAGGCGCAGGCCGTGCACGAGCGCGCCAAACAAGCCGATATTGTTATCACCACTGCGTTGATACCCGGCCGCAAGGCACCGACGCTGCTAAGCGCCGACACTGTCGCGCAGATGAAGCCCGGCTCGGTGGTCATTGACCTCGCCGCCGCCCAAGGCGGTAACTGCCCGCTGACTGTGGCCGACCAGGTGGTGGTGGAAAACGGCGTGATCATCTGCGGCCCGACCAACCTCGCGGGCGCAGTTGCCGCCGACGCGTCGGCGCTGTATGCGCGCAACCTGCTGGACTTCCTGAAGCTGGTCTTCAATAAGGAAGGCCAATTTGAAATCAACCTCGAAGACGACATCGTCGCCGCGTGCCTGATGTGCCGCGACGGCCAAGTCATCCGCAAAAACGCTTAAGCAGGGATTCAGACGATGGAAGAGCTTATCTCCCCCGGTATCTACAACCTGATCATCTTTGTGCTGGCGATTTATGTCGGTTACCACGTGGTCTGGAACGTCACGCCCGCCCTGCACACGCCTTTGATGGCGGTGACCAACGCGATTTCCGCCATCGTGATCGTCGGCGCCATGCTCGCCGCCGCCCTCACCGTGACGCCGCTGGGCAAAACCATGGGCACCCTGGCCGTGGCCCTGGCTGCGGTCAACGTGTTCGGCGGCTTCCTGGTTACCCGTAGGATGCTGGAGATGTTCAAGAAGAAAGCCGCGAAAGTAAAAGAAGAGGCGCCGAAGTAATGAGCATGAATCTCGTCACGACGCTTTACCTGATCGCGTCGATCTGCTTCATCCAGGCACTCAAGGGCCTGTCGCACCCCACCACGTCGCGTCGCGGCAACCTGTTCGGCATGCTGGGCATGGCCCTGGCCGTGCTCACCACCGTGGGGCTCATCTATAAGCTCGGCGCTGAGCTGGCCACTGCCGGCATCGGCTATGTGATCGTCGGTCTGCTGATCGGCGGCACCGCCGGTTCGATCATGGCCAAGCGTGTAGAAATGACCAAGATGCCGGAGCTGGTGGCGTTCATGCACAGCATGATTGGCCTGGCCGCCGTGTTTATCTCCATCGCGGCGGTGGTCGAGCCGCAATCCCTGGGTATCGTCAAACACCTGGGCGATGCGATTCCTGCCGGTAACCGCCTGGAACTGTTCCTCGGCGCGGCCATCGGTGCCATCACGTTCTCCGGCTCGGTAATCGCGTTCGGCAAGCTGTCTGGCAATTACAAGTTCCGCCTGTTTCAGGGCGCACCGGTACAGTTCGGCGGCCAGCACAAACTGAACCTGGTACTGGGCCTGACAACCCTGGGTCTGGGGCTGGCATTCATGTTCACCGGCAACCTCACCGCTTTCGCGCTGATGCTGGCTCTGGCGTTCGTATTGGGCGTGTTGATCATTATCCCGATCGGCGGTGCGGATATGCCGGTGGTGGTCTCGATGCTCAACAGCTATTCAGGCTGGGCGGCGGCCGGTATCGGTTTCTCGCTGAACAACTCGATGCTGATTATTGCCGGTTCGCTGGTGGGCTCCAGCGGCGCGATCCTGTCGTACATCATGTGCAAGGCGATGAACCGCTCCTTCTTCAATGTACTGCTCGGCGGCTTCGGTAACGCACCGGACGCCGGGGCGGCCGCTGGCTCAAAAGAAGCGCGCCCGGTGAAATCCGGTTCGGCCGACGACGCGACCTTCCTGCTGACCAACGCCGACACCGTGATCATCGTCCCAGGCTACGGCCTGGCAGTGGCGCGGGCGCAGCATGCGCTCAAAGAGTTGACCG
This sequence comes from Pseudomonas sp. S4_EA_1b, assembly GCF_016307435.1. Classification (NCBI taxonomy): domain Bacteria; kingdom Pseudomonadati; phylum Pseudomonadota; class Gammaproteobacteria; order Pseudomonadales; family Pseudomonadaceae; genus Pseudomonas; species Pseudomonas sp. S4_EA_1b. The sequence goes on from NZ_JAEILC010000048.1 coordinate 6,670, forward strand.
AGAAGCTCACTCACCACGGCGTCACAGTGAAATACGCGATCCACCCGGTGGCCGGCCGTATGCCTGGACACATGAACGTGTTGCTCGCCGAGGCGGAGGTGCCTTACGACCAGGTGTTCGAGATGGAGGACATCAACTCCGAGTTCGGCCAGGCCGACGTGGTGCTGGTATTGGGCGCCAACGACGTGGTCAACCCGGCCGCCAAGAACGACCCGAACTCGCCAATCGCCGGTATGCCGATCCTGGAAGCCTTCAAGGCCAAGACCATCATCGTCAACAAGCGCTCAATGGCCAGCGGTTATGCCGGCCTGGATAACGAGCTGTTCTACCTGGACAAAACCATGATGGTCTTCGGCGACGCCAAGAAGGTCATCGAGGACATGGTCAAGGCCGTCGAATAACACTGCGCCAGCGCAATACCCTAAACCCCGGCCTGCAGTAGGCTGGGGTTTTTTATTGCGGGATGAATCCCGACCAAAGGCTCTAAATCGCTAGCTCGCATTCGACCATGGTAGCGGGCCGAATTTTTTTGAAATCACTACACTGCCCACCTTGCTTCCGTAGCCTGAGATAACAATTCATGTACCGTGATCGTATCCGCTTGCCTTCGCTGTTGAACAAGGTCATGAGCGCGGCTGACGCCGCCGCACTGATCGAAGACGGCATGACCGTCGGCATGAGTGGCTTCACCCGTGCCGGTGAAGCCAAGGCCGTCCCCCATGCCCTGGCCGAGCGCGCCAAGACTTCCCCGCTGAAAATCACGCTGATGACCGGCGCCAGCCTGGGCAATGACTTGGACAAGCAGCTGACCGAGGCCGGCGTATTGTCTCGACGCATGCCGTTCCAGGTCGACAGCACCTTGCGCAAGGCCATCAACGCAGGCGAGGTGATGTTCATCGATCAACACTTGTCGGAAACCGTCGAGCAACTGCGCAACAACCAGCTCAAGCTCCCGGACATTGCAGTGATCGAAGCGGTTGCTATCACCGAGCAGGGTCACATCGTGCCCACCACCTCCGTGGGCAACTCGGCCAGTTTCGCGATTTTCGCCAAGCAGGTGATCGTCGAGATCAACCTGGCGCACAACCCGAACCTGGAAGGGCTGCACGACATCTATATACCGACCTACCGGCCGACCCGCACACCGATTCCACTGGTAAAAGTAGATGACCGCATCGGCAGCACCGCAATCCCGATTCCGCCAGAGAAGATCGCCGCGATCGTCATCACCAACCAGGCCGACTCTGCGTCTACCGTAACCCCGCCTGACAATGACACCCAGAGCATCGCCAACCACTTGATCAATTTCCTCAGGCAAGAAGTGGACGCCGGGCGCATGACCAACAAACTCGGCCCGCTGCAGGCCGGGATCGGCAACATTGCCAACGCGGTAATGTGCGGTTTGATCGACTCGCCATTCGAAGACCTGACCATGTACTCGGAAGTACTGCAGGACTCGACATTTGACCTGATCGACGCCGGCAAGCTGAGCTTTGCCTCGGGCAGTTCGATCACCTTGTCGGAACGGCGCAACGCCGACGTGTTCGGCAACCTGGAACGCTACAAAGAGAAATTGGTGCTGCGCCCTCAGGAAATCTCCAACCACCCTGAAGTGGTGCGGCGCCTGGGCATTATCGGTATCAACACCGCTCTGGAGTTCGACATATACGGCAACGTCAACTCCACCCATGTGTGCGGCACGCGGATGATGAACGGCATCGGAGGTTCAGGCGACTTCGCGCGCAACGCGCATCTGGCGATCTTCGTGACCAAGTCGATCGCAAAAGGTGGCGCGATTTCCAGCGTGGTGCCGATGGTGAGCCATGTGGATCACACCGAACATGACGTGGACATCCTGGTGACCGAAGTCGGCCTGGCCGACCTGCGTGGCCTGGCGCCACGGGAAAGGGCGAGGGTGGTCATCGATAACTGTGTACATCCCGCTTACCGCGATGCACTGAACACCTACTTCGAGACCGCGCGCGCTTTAGGCGGCCACACCCCGCACATCCTTCGCGAGGCACTGAGCTGGCACATCAACCTGGAAGAAACCGGGCATATGCTGAAGGCTTGATTCACACACCTCGGGGCTGAGGCAAGTACAGTTGCCTCAGCTCCTTAAGCAACCCGCCAAAATTTAAAAAACTGTACTGCTGTACCGGTCATTTCCTACCTCATTTTCCTACTCAACCTCTGAAAAATGTCAATTTCGCACCATTTAGGTGCAGACAGGTACAGTTGCCCCATTTCCGTACCGTACAGCCTCATTAAACAGTTAACTGGCCCCTCACAATACAGGTGAACTGTATCTAGAGAGTCTTGCCCTGGAAGAGGATCATTGGCATCAGTTAAACCACTACCTAATCCCGCCACAAGCGGAAGGATGTCATCATGGAACGTACACTCAGTTCCGAACTGTTCTCCGAAAAAGCCGTCAACCACCAAGCCGCTCTGCCTCTGCGCGTTCTGGCCAACCTGATGCTGTGGCAGCGCCGCATCTCCAGCCGTCACCAACTGGCTCGTCTGGATTCGCGTCTGCTGGCTGATGCTGGTATCAGCGAAGCTCAACGCTACGAAGAGCTGAGCAAGCCGTTCTGGCGCTAATGAGCGCTCGCTGGCCCTGACCTGCTTAGGTCCACTGCCAGCAACCAGATTGAACAAAACAAAGCCCGCCCCGGGAAACCGGAGGCGGGCTTTGTCGTTTGGGGGATTCGATTTTTGGCGCTGAACAGAAGCGCTATATCTAGACCAGTACAGTTATAATTACAGAACACTTTAGCGGTACAATTTACCCGCAGTGTATCTGTATCGCTCGATATAGCCCGATCACTATGGTGCTTCAGACCTAATCGAAGGCACCTTCCATGAATAATCGAGACGCTCTGTATAAGCGGCTGACACGGCGTATCGTCGACGGCCTTGGCCGTTGGGCGCAGCGTGCTCACGGTAGGCGCCAGTTGGCTCAGCTTGATCCGCGAGACTTGGCCGATGCAGGCATCACGCAGGGTGATCGTATTGCCGAGCTGTCCAAGCCCTTCTGGCGTGACTAAGCAGTCAAGAAGCTATCCGAAGGCAGAAGTGGCGACTAATATCCAGCAACCGAGTGGCGAAGCACGGGGAGCAGGCGTCTGATCCCCAACGACTGTTCTGCACCACTTATCGTTCATCTTAAGGAGTCACACCATGTCCCGTCTTCGCCTGCTGAGTGCCGCTGCGCTATTGACCCTGGCTACCACTGCCAACGCGAGCAGCTTTATCGTGACCACCGACTCCATCGTTGGCGCCCTGAAAGCCACTTCCGACGCTACCTCCGATGCCACTTCGTCCCTACGTGACAACAAGGTCGTACGCGCCGCCCGTGACGACGCCGCCAGCTTTGTCGCCAGCGAAGGTGCGATTCGTGGTGTGAAGCTGGAAAGCGCCCTGGCTCAGATCCGCCAACAAGCTCCGCAATTGAACACCGCGACGGACGCACAATTGGCCCAAGCCATCCTGGCGATCTGAAACACCATGCAACGGGAGCCTCTGCCGCTCCCGGATGCCTTCGCACTGGCCCTTGCCGGGGCTTTGCGCTAGCCTTGCCGCTCGTTTTCAGTTGTCGAGTCCTATGGCTTTTTCATACCGTTTGCTCATCGTTCCTATGTTGTTTTCTGCCAGTTGGTCGCCCATTGCCTCTGCTTTTGACGTGACCATTCAGGGCACCGTCGCGAGCGCGTACGCCACCAGCAAAGTGACTTCCGCACCTTTCGACAGAAAAGTCGTCATGGCGGCCCAGGATGATGCCGCCGCTTTCGTCGCCACTGACGGCCAGTGGCGGGGAGCACGGCTGGAATCGGCGCTGGATTACCTGCGCCACAGCCAGCCAAAACTTAACGCCAGCGACCTTGAACTGGCGAAAGCAATTCTCGTCCAATAATCACCTTTGTATTTCGGAGTCATTCCATGCGTAGCCCGCTGATCGTCGCCACCCTTGGCCTACTGTTGTTGGCCGATGTTGCCCAGGCGCATACCCTGGTGGCCACCAGTAACATCATTGTGCGCGCCTCCGGTCGCACCATTGATTTCACCTCGGACACCACCACCTCCATCCGCGACTCCAAGGTCGTACGCGAAGCCCACGACGACGCCGCCAGTTTTGTCGCCACCAACGGCGAAATCCGTGGCGCGCAACTGGAGGCCGCCTTCGATACTCTTCGAACCCGCCTGCCTGAAGCACGCGATGCCAGCGATCAGACTCTCGCCGAAGCCATCCTCGCACTGTGAGGCGCCTCGCGGCCTGGCTCCTGGCCGGGACTGTGCTGCTATGCGCCAGCGCTGCCCAGGCCAGCCTGCAACTGCGGCTCAAGACCGAGGGCTTGAGCCCGGCTGAACAGCAGGCCAGCCAGGCATTGCTCGATGACGCGATGCGCTCGTTGCCGCCGCGCTTTATCGAGCAACTGGACCGACGCATCGATGTCGGCTGGACCGACCAGATGCCTGCAAACGCTTACGGCCAAGCCTCCCTGGTGTCTGAGCTGGACCTCAACCGCAACCTGTTGGCCAGCCTGACCGACGGCAGCGCCGCCACGCATAAAACCAATCGCCCCCACGGCACCGTGCGCCGGGAAATGCTGGCCACGGTCCTGCATGAACTGACTCACATCTATGATCGCGCGCGCCTGTGGCCCGAAGACGAACGCAGGCTGATCCAGCGCTGCAGTCGCCAGAACAGCATCACCGGCGTGATCGGCCTGCCGGATCAGTGCCGTGGCCAGAACGACCGGCGCTTCACCCTCAGCGATGACCCGCGATTGCTCGACCTCGCCGGCTGGCCACAATACGTCGGCAGGCGCGGCGAACGCGAACAACACAACCGCCAGGTGGTGCGCAGCCCTGACCTGTACGAAACCACCAGCCCGCTGGAATTCGTCGCGGTCAATATGGAGTACTTCCTCCTCGACCCGAGCTACGCTTGCCGGCGCCCGGCACTGTTCCGTTACTACCGCGATCACTTCGGCTGGGCCCCGCCAAAACAGGATGCCTGCGCCAAGACTTACGCGTTTCTCAATGCCGGCAACGATTTCGCCAAAACGCCGCTGGGCCATATCGATCCCGAGCGGGTGTACCAGATTGATTACTTGCTGGCCGAAGCCAACCAGAACCTGGTGAGCCGTTGGGGCCACAGCATGTTGCGTCTGGTGATCTGCGCCCCGGGCCGCCCGCGTGGGCCGGACTGTCGGCTGGATCTGGACCAGCACCTGGTGCTGTCCTACCGCGCTTTCGTGGGTGACGTGCAACTGTCGAGCTGGGACGGTCTGGTGGGCAAATACCCGTCGCGGCTGTTCGTATTGCCGCTGGCGCAGGTGATCGATGAATACACCAAGACCGAACTGCGCGGCCTGGCCTCCATCCCGCTGAAACTCACGCGCCGGGAGATCAACGAAACAGTCGAGCACGCCGCCGAAATGCACTGGAGCTACGACGGCAACTATTTCTTCCTGTCCAATAACTGTGCCGTGGAAAGCCTGAAACTGTTGCGCAGCGGCAGCGCCAATCCGCAGCTGACCGGCCTGGACAACATCACCCCCAATGGTTTGCTGGAAGTACTGCAGGCTCGCGGCCTGGCCGATACCAGCGTGCTGGACGACAAACGTGAAGCACTGCGCCTGGGGTATCACTTCGACTCCTTCCGCGAACGCTACCAGGCCATGTTCGACGTGCTGCGCAAACATCTGCCGATCAAACAGACTCAGGTTGAAGACTGGCTCTCCCTCAGCGCCGAGCAACGTCGCGTGTGGTTCAACCAGGCCGATCTGCGCACCAGTGCGGCGTTGCTGCTGTTGGAACAGGCGAGCTTCCGTAAACAGCTGATGCTGGCCCAGGATGAGGTCAAGCAGCGTTACCTCGGCGCCCGCGAGTTGAAAAACGGCGGCATGGAGAAAGCCAACGCTACGTTGCAACAGATCCTTGCCAACAGCGGCTTTCTCAGCCGCCCGGCCGAACTGCTCGGCAGTGGCGGCTACGGTCTGCCGCAACCGTCGGAAGCCACGCGTCTGGAGTCAGAAAGCGCCGAGCGGCAAAAGCAATTGCAATCGCTGACCGGCGAGCTGGACAAAGAGGTGAGGGCGCTGCTGGATCCGTCCCGTGCCGCCGAGATTGCTGCCTGTGAAGCCAACCTCAAGCAAGTCGGAGAACATCTGCGCAGTCTGCACAAGGCAGCGGGCGGCCTCGAACTGCCCTGAAGCCCCCGCGATTGTTGACATGCGTTCCCCTGAATACCGCGCGTCTTCCCACCGACAACTGTTTTGCCAGCGAAAGCTGGCTGAAAGCTAAGGCGTCTAGGATCGCCCCCAACTGCCGGCAACAGACCGGCTGTACACAACAACAATGGTGATCCCCGATGTCCGTCCGTACCCGCCTGTTCACTCCCACTCCGCCCGTAAGCCTCGTGACTGCCGTTCTGCGCTGAACCGTTCCGGTTCGCCATTCCCTAGCCGCGCTACGCCTGGAGTATTCCTATGCTGACTTTCCTTGGCTTTGCCATGGTCATCACGTTCATGTTCCTGATCATGACCAAGCGCTTGTCCGCGCTGATCGCCTTGATCATTGTGCCGATTTTGTTCGCGCTGTTCGGCGGCTTCGCGCCGAAGATCGGCCCGATGATGCTCGAAGGCATCACCAAGCTCGCGCCGACCGGCGTGATGCTGATGTTCGCCATCCTCTACTTTGCCTTGATGATCGACTCCGGCCTGTTCGACCCGGCCGTGCGCAAGATCCTCAAGATGGTCAAGGGCGACCCGCTGAAAGTCTCGGTCGGCACCGCGGTGCTGGCCCTGGTGGTGTCCCTCGACGGTGACGGCGCCACCACGTACATGATCTGCGTAGCCGCCATGCTGCCGCTGTACCAGCGCATCGGCATGAGCCCGCGGATCATGGCCGGCCTGATCATCCTCGCCGGTGGCGTGATGAACATGACCCCCTGGGGTGGCCCCACCGCCCGCGCCGCCAGTGCGCTGCATGTGGACCCGTCGGATATTTTCGTACCCATGATCCCCGCCATGGCCGCCGGCGTGGTGGCGATCCTGGTGATCGCTTACATGTACGGCAAGCGCGAACGTGCGCGCTTGGGTGAACTGCACCTGCAAGTCGACGAAATCGACCACAGCGAGATCAGTGTGTCGCAGTACCCGGACGCTCGCCGTCCCAAGCTGATCTGGTTCAACGGCGCCCTGACCCTGGCGCTGATGTGCACTCTGATTGCAGGTCTGTTGCCGCTGCCGGTGCTGTTCATGGTGGCGTTCAGCATCGCGATGATCGTCAACTACCCGTGCCTGCAACAACAAAAAGACCGCGTAGCCGCTCACGCCGGCAGCGTGCTGGCGGTGGTGGGGCTGATCTTCGCGGCGGGCATTTTCACCGGCATTCTGTCGGGTACCGGCATGGTCGATGCTATGTCCAAGAGCCTGCTGGCGGTCATCCCTGAAGCGTTGGGCCCGTACCTGGCGGTGATCACCGCGCTGGTGAGCATGCCGTTCACGTTCTTCATGTCCAACGACGCGTTCTACTACGGCGTACTGCCAGTACTCGCCGAAGCCGCCAGCCACTATGGCATCACCGCCGTGGAAATGGCCCGCGCTTCCATCGTTGGTCAGCCCGTGCACTTGCTCAGCCCGTTGGTCCCCTCGACCTACCTGCTGGTGGCCCTGGCCGGTATCGAATTTGGCGACCACCAGCGCTTTACGTTGAAGTGGGCAGTGCTGGTGTGCCTGTGCATAATGTTCGCCGCCTTGCTGATGGGGATTTTTCCGCTGTTCAGCACTCTATAACCGTACAACCCACTGCGCCGGTTCCAGACCGGCGCGGTTCAACACTTGCGCAAAGGAATACACATGGAATGGCTGACCAATCCGGAGATCTGGATTGCCTTCTTCACCCTGACGGCCCTCGAGATCGTCCTGGGCATCGATAACATCATCATGATTTCGATCCTGGTCAGCCGCATGCCCAAGCACATGCAAGCGCGCACCCGGATTTTCGGCCTGGCGCTGGCAATGGTCACGCGCATCATGCTGCTGCTGTCGATCACTTGGGTGATGCAATTGACCGCCGACCTGTTCGTGGTCCTCGGCCAGGGCATTTCCGGTCGCGACCTGATTCTGTTCTTCGGTGGCCTGTTCCTGCTGTGGAAAAGCTCCCAGGAGATGTACCACGCGCTGGAAGGCGAAGACGAAACCCACGAGGAGCCCAAGGGCGCCGGTGGCAAGTTCATCTACACCATCATCCAGATCGCGATCATCGACATCGTGTTCTCCCTGGACTCGGTGATCACTGCGGTCGGCATGGTGTCCCATGTGCCGGTCATGGTCGCCGCGATCGTCGTCGCCGTACTGGTGATGATGCTGGCGGCCGGCAAGATCAGCGAGTTCATCGATAAGCACCCGTCATTGAAAATGCTCGCGCTGTCGTTCCTGCTGGTGGTGGGTACCGTGCTGATCGCCGAATCCTTCGATGTGCATGTGCCGAAGGGTTACGTCTACTTCGCCATGGCGTTCTCGTTGGCGGTGGAAGCGGTAAACATCAAGATGCGCACCGCCATCGCGAAAAAGAAAAAGCAGCAGGATCCGGTGAAACTGCGCAAGGACATTCCGGGTCAGTAAACCCGAGCCTGAACAAAAACGGGGCCTTCGCGCCCCGTTTTTTTTACATCGCAAAAAGCTGATTTCATGACAGTTTTGTTTCAATCCCCACTTTAGCTATGCGATGCTGGCGCCGAGCCCATTCGCCAACTACAGCTTAAGTACAAGACGTAGAACGGCACGCGGCAATTCTCATTGGCTCCTTCTGGAGCCCACCCACACGGGGGGCCGAGCATGCTGACCTTGCTCAATCTGCTTTCCGCCGTGACCCTGCTGATCTGGGGCACGCACATCGTCCGAACCGGCATCCTGCGGGTCTACGGTTCCAACTTGCGCCACGTCATCGGTCAGAACATGGCCAAGCGCTGGCTGGCGTTTATCGCCGGCATTCTGGTGACCGCCATGGTGCAGAGCAGTAACGCCACGGCGATGTTGGTGACATCATTCGTCGGCCAGGGCCTGATGGGGCTGATGCCGGCCATGGCCACCATGCTCGGCGCCGACGTCGGCACAGCCTTGATGGCGCGGGTACTCACCTTTGATCTGTCCTGGCTGTCGCCGCTGTTGATTTTTCTCGGGGTGATTTTCTTCCTGTCGCGCAAACAGACGCGGGCAGGGCAGTTGGGTCGGGTGGGCATCGGCCTGGGGCTGATCATCCTGGCGCTGCAATTGATCGTCGAAGCGGCGGGACCGATTACCCATGCCCAGGGGGTCAAAGTCGTGTTTGCGTCGCTGACCGGCGACATCCTGCTCGACGCCTTGGTCGGCGCCTTGTTCGCCATGATTTCCTACTCCAGCCTGGCCGCGGTGCTGCTGACCGCAACCCTGGCCGGCGCCGGCGTGATCGGCCTGCATGTGGCAATCGGCCTGGTGATCGGCGCCAATATCGGCAGCGGCATACTGGCATTTCTCAGTACCAGCATGCAGAACGCGGCCGGTCGCCAGGTCGCCCTAGGGAGCCTGCTGTACAAACTGATCGGCCTGCTGCTGATCATCCCGGTGCTCGACCCGCTCGTACGCTGGATGGATAACCTGGACTACAGCGCCCAGGGCATGGTCATCACCTTTCATTTGCTCTACAACGTCAGCCGCTGCCTGATCCTGCTGCCCACCATCGGCCCGATGGCACGCCTGTGCGCGTGGCTGCTGCCGGAGCGAGAAGAGGTCAATGGCAAAGCCAAACCACGGCATCTGGACCCTGCCGCCCTCACCACTCCCAGCTTGGCGCTAGCCAACGCCGCGCGAGAAACCCTGCGCCTGGGTGACCTGATCGACAATATGCTCACCGCCATGCAGGAAGTACTGCGCGGCAAACAGACGGCCATCACCCAGGAAATGCGCAGCCTCAGCGATGACGTTGAAGCGCTCTACAGCGCCATCAAGCTCTACCTGGCGCAAATGCCCCGCGAAGACCTCAGCGAACAAGACAGCCGCCGCTGGGCCGAAATCATCGAGCTATCGATCAACCTCAAGCTGGCCGGCGACTTGATCGAACGCATGCTGCGCAAGGTCCAGCAGCAGAAGACCTCCCAGCGCCGGCAGTTCTCGGAGGTGGGCCTGGAAGAACTCACCGACCTGCACAGCCAGTTGATCGCTAATCTGCGCCTGGGGCTGTCGGTGTTTCTCAGCGCCGACCCCCACAGCGCGCGCCAACTGCTGCGCGAGAAGCGCCGCTTCCGCGCCCAGGAGCGGCGCCTGGCCCATGCCCATGTCAGCCGTCTGCAGCGCAAGATCGTACAAAGCCTGGAGACCAGTTCCCTGCATCTGGAGCTGATTGCCGACATGAAGCGCCTGAACTCGTTGTTTTGCAGCAGTGCGTATGTGGTGTTGGAAACGTCCGACACCGGCGCACTCTCGGCCGAAGATATCGCCGACATCACGCATTCACCCTGAACGTACGATGGCCCGTGAAGTCAGTTACAACTGACCTCACTCGCCAGGAAGCCAGTTATGCGTCGCCTGTTATTCGCCTGCCTGCTGATGGGCGCCGCTCACGCCTTTGCCTTTGACCGCCTGCAAGTCGAGGGCTACACCTTGCCCAACGGCCTGCAATTGTTGCTCAAACCGGGTACCGAGCGCGGGCATGTGGCGATTCGCTTGGTGGTGGGTGTGGGCCTGGATGACTTCCGGTGCGAGGACAAAGAGCTGCCCCATCTGTTTGAACACCTGCTGTTCAGCGGCATCGATGGCGGCGGCGAAGGCGATCTGGAAGAACGCATGCAAGCCCTGGGCGGCGAATGGAATGCCTACACCAGCAACGCCGATACCACCTTCGTGATCGAAGCGCCCGCCTATAACCAGCGCAAAGTGCTGGACCTGCTGCTGGCGATCCTCACTCGCACCGAGTTGACCGACGCCCACATCAATGCAGCCAAACAGGTGGTGGAACGTGAGGACGGCGGCCACTACTCACGCCTGCAACGCCTGCTTGACCGCCAGGACCTGGGCCACACCGCCAGCAATCAACTGGCCGTCGAGTTGGGACTTAAATGTGCCGAACGCGCCGAGGTCAATCACCTGACCCGCGATCAATTGCAAAAACTGCGCAAGGACTGGTACGCCCCCAACAACATGACGCTGATCGTCGTCGGCGATCTCGACAAACTGCTGCCGGCCTATCTGGAACGCACCTACGGCCAATTGACGCCGGTCGAGCCCAGCGAACATTTACCGCTGCCGCAGATCCAACAGGCCGCCGCCGCCCATCGCGAGCTGATCCACGGATGGCTCGGCAACAGCGCCAAACTGCACTGGCTGCTGCCGGAACCGGTGCTGGACGACCAGCACGATGAAACCTACGACCTGCTCAAGGACTACTTGGACTGGGCGCTGTACCGCCAACTGCGCCTCAAGCATGGCCTGTCCTACGGCCCCTGGGCCGAACGCGAAGTGCTCGGCGGTGTCGGTTTTCTGAGCCTGAATGCAGACCTGGAACGGGAAAACCTCAGCGAAGCCGAACAGGTACTGCAAGACCTCAAGACGCAATTGCTCAAAGACGGCCTGGACCCGGCCACCTTTGCGCGTCTGCAACAAGCGGCCATTGCCCGACAAGCCTGGGCCGTTCAGGGCAACAGCGCGCTGGCCGACTACTATTGGAGCGCTACCAGCGATTACGACAACGGCCATTTCAGCGACCCAGCCAAACGCATCAAGGCGGTCAAACTGGACGAGGCCAACCAGACGCTGCGCGAGTTGCTCAAGCAACCCGGCTACTGGCGCATCGAAAAACCACTGTTGAGCTACGACAGCCTGAGTGGGCTCGGCGTCGGCCTACTGGGGGTGATCGCGATCCTGTGGATAAGCGTGCGGCGTTATCGCAAACGGGTTGTGCAATGACGCACCGAACACCCGGCTAAGGCGTTATTCTGTCTGGGATTTTTCCTACACACACTGCGAATCGCCGAATGCCAAACCTGACTCACTATATCCAGCGCATCCTTGAACTGATGAAGCGCTACCCAGGGGTGATCGCACTCGGTGGTTTTATCTCGGGGGTGTGCAGCTTCATCCTGGTGGACCGTCAGCAGGGCATGGCCAGTTGGATCGCGGTGATCATGCTGGTGAGCTGGCTATGGCTGATGCTCGAAAACAGCTTCACGCAGCTGTTCACCAAACTCTTCAAACGGGAAATTCCCGAACCTCTGCTGCGCTACGCGACCCAGATGATCCACCAGGAAAGTCTGTTCTTCGTGCTGCCGTTCTTTTTCATCACCACGGCCTGGAACAGCGGCCAATCGATATTCACAGGGCTGCTCGGCGCCGCGGCGCTGGTGTCGATCATCGACCCGCTGTACTACAAGTGGCTGGCGCCCAAGCGTTCGCTGTTCCTGGCCTTGCACACCCTGACCCTGTTCGCCGCGCTGCTCACTGCACTGCCGATCATCCTGCACCTGACCACCGCCGAGAGTTACAAACTCGCCCTCGGCGTGGCCATGGCCTTGTCGATTCCGAGCCTGGCCGTGAGCCTGCCGCTGCGCAGCCTCAAGGGCTGGGCGATGCTGCTGGGGGTCACGGCCGCCATCGGCGCGGCGGGCTGGCTGCTGCGCAGTTGGGTGCCGCCGGCCACGCTGTGGATGACCGAAGTGGCCATCAGCACGCAGTTGCAGGACCGCACCCCAGGCGATGACCTCAAACAAGTCAGCGCCGCGCAACTGCGCAACGGCGGCCTGTATGCCTACACCGCTATCAACGCGCCGCGGGGGCTGGATGAGCGCATCTACCATGTGTGGAAACTCAACGGCAAAGAAGTGGACCGTATCGCCCTGGATATTCACGGCGGACGCAAAGAGGGCTACCGCGCCTGGACCCACAAGCAGAACTTCCCGGCCGACTCCGTAGGGCGCTGGCAGGTGAGGGTGCTCACCGAAGACGGACAAGTGATCGGCGTGCTGCGCTTTAAAGTCACCGACGCAGCACAAACGGACAACCCACAGTAGGCTGCTTCGTGCTATTACGTAGGACTTGTGGATAGCAAACAAGCTCGGAGCTTATGACCACCCACACCACGCCTGGCGCCGCCCATCTCGATACGTCCACCGCCCCTCCGTTACTCAGGATTACGGGGGACTGGACGCTTGCCCACTACGCCGGCCTGAAAAAGCTGTCGGACAAGCTCGACGGCCAATACGACGCCGGCGCGCGCATCGATCTCAATGGCCTCGGCGCCCTGGACACTGCTGGCGCGTCACTGCTGGTGGAACTGCTCGGGCCGACCCGCATCGAGCAATCCGCCGAGCAGACCGATTGCAGCCTGTCCACCGCCGACCGCGCACTGCTTAAAACCGTGTATCGCTCCCTCAACGACTTCTGCGTGCCGGACAAGGCCCCCGAAGAAGCTACCGGTATTCAGGTGCTGGCGCGTATCGGTGCAGCGGTGGACAAGGTGTGGCAGGACAGCAAGAAACTGCTGGGCTTTATCGGCCTGATCCTCGAAACCTTCGCCCGCAGCCTGTTCCGGCCCAAGCGCTGGCGCATTACGCCCATGGTTGCCCACCTCGAACAGGTCGGCCTGGATGCCGCCCCCATCGTGGCCTTGTTGACCTTCCTGGTCGGCGCCGTAGTGGCCTTTCTCGGTGCCACCGTGCTCAAAAGCTTTGGCGCGACGATTTTTACCGTGGACCTGGTGGCGTTCTCTTTCCTACGGGAATTCGGCGTGCTGCTGACGGCGATCCTGATCGCCGGCCGCACGGCCAGTGCGTTTACCGCACAAATCGGCTCGATGAAGGCCAACGAAGAAATCGACGCTATCCGCACCCTGGGGCTAGACCCGATGGAGCTGCTGGTGCTGCCCCGCGTGCTGGCGCTGCTGGTGGCGCTGCCGATGCTGACGTTTCTGGCGATGCTCTCGGGGATTGTCGGCGGTGGCGTGGTATGCGCCGTGGCCTTGGATATTTCACCGGCGATGTTCCTTTCGCTGTTGCAATCGGACATTGGGGTTCAACATTTCCTGGTGGGCATGGTGAAAGCCCCGATATTCGCTTTCCTGATCGCGGCGATTGGCTGCCTGGAGGGCTTCAAGGTCAGCGGCAGTGCTGAGTCGGTCGGTGCCCACACCACCTCCAGCGTGGTGCAATCGATTTTCGTGGTGATCTTGCTGGATGCGGTCGCGGCTCTGTTCTTCATGGAGATGAGCTGGTGAGCCGTCTACACCGGGCACCCGCCGAGGCGGTGATTGAGGTGCGCGGCCTGTGCAATCGCTTTGGCAGTCAGCGCGTGCACGAGAACCTCGATCTGGACTTGTATAAAGGTGAAATCCTCGCGGTGGTGGGCGGTTCCGGCAGCGGTAAGTCGGTGCTGCTGCGCAGTATCGTCGGCCTGCGCCGGCCAAACGAGGGTGAAGTGCGGGTGTTCGGCAAGAACCTGCCGAGCCTGCCGGAACAGGAGCGTTCCCTGGTGGAACGGCGCTTCGGCGTGCTGTTCCAAAAGGGCGCGCTGTTTTCCTCGCTGACGGTGACCGAGAACGTCGCCCTGCCACTGATCGAACATGCGGGCCTGAGCCGCGCCGATGCCGAGCATTTGGCTGCGGTGAAACTAGCGCTGGCCGGGCTGCCGCTGTCGGCGGCCGACAAGTACCCGGCCTCGTTGTCCGGCGGCATGATCAAACGCGCAGCTCTGGCCCGAGCCTTGGCGCTAGACCCAGACATCCTGTTCCTTGATGAACCCACCGCGGGCCTCGACCCGATCGGCGCGGCGCAATTCGATCAACTGATCCTGACCCTGCGCGACGCGCTGGGCTTGAGCGTGTTCCTGGTGACCCACGACCTGGACACGCTGTACACCATCACCGACCGCGTGGCGGTACTGGCGCAGAAAAAAGTGCTGGTGGCCGATGCTATCGATGTCGTCTCGGAAACGGACGATGCGTGGATTCACGAATATTTCCACGGCCCCCGTGGCCGCGCGGCATTGGATGCCGCTCAATCGCTCAACGAGGTATGACATGGAAACCCGAGCCCATCATGTGATGATCGGACTGTTCAGCGTGATCGTGGTGGTCGGCGCCATGCTGTTTGGCTTGTGGCTGGCCAAGTCCAGCGTCGACAGCGCGTTCCAGGATTACGAAGTGGTCTTCAATGAAGCGGTCAGCGGTCTGTCCCAAGGCAGTGCGGTGCAATACAGCGGGATCAAGGTGGGCGATGTGATCAGCCTGCGCCTGGACCCAAAAGACCCGCGTCGCGTCCTCGCCCGTATTCGCCTGGCCGGGCAGACGCCGATCAAGGAAGACACCCAGGCCAAACTCGCGCTGACCGGCATCACCGGTACCTCGATCATCCAGCTCAGTGGCGGCACGCCGCAAAGCCCCGAACTCAAAGGCAAAAATGGCAACCTGCCGGAAATCATCGCCTCACCTTCGCCCATCGCGCGCTTGCTTAACAACAGCAATGATCTGATGACCAGCATCAACGTGCTGCTGCACAACGCCAACAGCATGTTCTCCGCGGAAAACGTCGAGCACTTGAGCAATACCCTTGCACATCTGGAACAAACGACCGGTGCCATCGCTGACCAGCGTGGCGATATCAAGGTTGTGATGCAGCAGCTGATGCAAGTGAGCAAACAGGCAAGCGCCGCGCTGGAGCAGACCACCGCGCTGATGCGCAATGCCAATGGCCTGTTGAACGAGCAGGGCAAGCAAGCCTTCGGCAGCGCCGAACAGGCCATGAAGTCCCTTGAGCAAAGCACCGCCACCATCAATACCTTGCTGACCAACAACAAGGATTCGGTCAACAGCGGCATGCAAGGGCTCAACGAACTGGCGCCGGCCGTGCGCGAACTGCGCGAAACCCTCGGCTCGCTGCGTGCCATCTCCCGCCGCCTGGAGGCCAACCCCAGCGGCTACCTGCTGGGCAGCGACAAGAACAAGGAGTTCACGCCATGAAGCGTGCATATCAACTGATCGTCCCTGTGGCCTTGGCGCTGATCAGCGCGTGCTCGATCCTGCCCAAAGCCGACCCGTCCGACGTGTACCGCCTGGCTTCGGCCCAAGCCACCAGCCAAGGCACGCCGGTGAGTTGGTCGCTACGCGTGACCAAGCCGCAAACCAGCGAATTTCTCGACAGCCCGCGCATTGCCGTGGTGCCCAATGGCGACTTGATCAGCAGCTACGCGAACTCGCGCTGGAGCGATCCGGCGCCAGTGCTGTTGCGTAATCGCCTGCTCGACGGCTTCCAGCGCGATGGCCGGGTCACGCTGCTCAGCACCGATGACACCAACCTGCAGGCCGACTATGAGCTGGGCGGGCAGTTGCAGGCGTTTCAGAGCCAATACCGAGGCAGTGCAGTGGAGGTGGTGATTCGCCTGGACGCACGCCTGGTACGTGGGAGCGATCAACGGATTCTGGCCAGTCGGCGCTTTGAAGTGCGCCAGCCGGTGAGCGATACCCAGGTGCCAGGGGTGGTGGCTGCGTTTGGCCAGGCAGGGGATCAGTTGAACAAGCAGGTGGTGGATTGGGTGGTGGCTCAGGGCAACCGGGGCGTGAAGCGCTGAGGGCGTCATCGGGGGCAAGCCCCCTCCCACATTTGAATGTATTCACAGGTCAATGGGTGGGAGGGGCTTGCCCCCGATAGCTATCTAAGTCTCAGCCAAAGAACCAGTAGCACACCGAGATAGCCGCCACGACGCCGGCAAACTCCGCCAGCAACGCACAACCCACCGCATGCCGCGCGCGCTGGATACCGACCGAACCAAAGTACACCGCCAACACATAGAAGGTGGTTTCGGTACTGCCCTGAATCGTCGCGGCCACCAGCGCCGGGAAGCTGTCCACGCCTTGGGTCTGCATGGTCTCGATCAGCATTGCCCGCGCGGCACTGCCGGAGAACGGCTTGACCATCGCAGTCGGCAAGGCATCGACAAAGCGCGTGTCCATGCCAGTCCACGCCACCACATGGCGAATCCCTTCCAGGCCGAAATCCAGCGCGCCGGAGGCACGTAATACGCCCACCGCACACAGCATCGCCACCAGGTACGGCAGCAGGTTCTTGGCGACATCGAAGCCTTCTTTGGCACCTTCGACAAATGCTTCGTACACCTTCACCTTGCGCAACGCACCGATCAGCAGGAACAGCATGATCAGGCCGAACAGGGTCAGGTTGCCGAGAATCGATGACAACCCGGCCAGTGCCGTGGCGGACAGGGTCGCCAGCAACGCCATGAAGCCGCCCAACATCAGCGCGCCAGGAATCAAATAAGCCAACACCACCGGGTCCCACAGCCGCAGGCGCTGCATGACGGCAACCGAGAGCAGGCCCACCAGGGTCGACGCACTGGTCGCCAGCAGAATCGGCAGGAACACCAGCGTCGGGTCGGCGGCGCCTTGTTGGGCGCGGTACATGAAGATGGTCACTGGCAACAGCGTCAGCGACGAGGCATTGAGCACCAGGAACAGAATCTGCGCATTGCTCGCGGTGGTCGGCAGCGGGTTGAGTTCTTGTAACGCCTTCATGGCTTTGAGGCCGATGGGGGTCGCGGCGTTGTCCAGTCCCAGGCCGTTGGCGGCGAAGTTAAGGGTGATCAGACCGATAGCGGGGTGACCCGCCGGCACTTCCGGCATCAGGCGACGAAACAGCGGGCCGAGGGCCTTGGCCAGCCAATCGACGATGCCGGCCTTTTCGGCGATGCGCAGAAAGCCCAGCCATAACGTCAGGGTGCCGAACAGCAACACCATCACTTCAACCGACAGTTTGGCCATGGCGAAAATGCTTTCCACCATCGCCGCGAAGATCCCAGCGTTACCGCCGACCAGCCATTGCGCCAGTGCTGACACCATTGCCACGACAAAGAAGCCAAGCCACAGGCCATTGAGCATCAGTTGAATCCCCTCGAATGATGGGGCGAATGATAGCGGGGCCGGCAGAAACGACAAACCCCGGATTTACCCGGGGTTTGCGTTGTTCAGCTCAGGGGGTTCAACCGCGGCTGACCTCGCCGACCGGCAATGCTTCCTTGCTGCGCCAGTGCGGCAGGGAATTCCAGTAGCGCTCGCCCTTGGCGTCGTCGTACATGCCTTCCCAACGAGCGATAACCAGCACGGCCAGGGCGTTACCGATCACGTTCAGAGCGGTACGCGCCATGTCCATCACACGGTCGACACCGGCAATAAACGCCAGGCCCTCAAGCGGAATGCCAACGCTGCCCAGGGTGGCCAGCAGCACCACGAAGGACACACCCGGTACACCGGCGATGCCTTTGGAGGTGACCATCAGGGTCAGTACCAGCATCAGTTGCTGACCGATTGACAGGTCAATGCCGTACAGCTGGGCGATAAAGATCGCGGCGATGCTCTGGTACAGGGTCGAACCGTCGAGGTTGAACGAGTAGCCGGTCGGCACCACGAAGCTGCAGATCGCCTTCGGCGCGCCGTAGGCTTCCATCTTCTCGATCACGCGCGGCAGCACGGTTTCGGAACTGGCGGTGGAGTAGGCCAGCACCAGTTCATCCTTGAAGATGCGCATCAGCTTGATCACCGAGAAACCGAACAGGCGCGCGATCAGGCCGAGAATCACAAAAGCGAAGAACAGAATGGCGACATAAACCAGGATCACCAACTTGGCCAGCGGCAGCAGGGAGGCGAAGCCGAAGTTGGCCACAGTCACCGCGATCAGCGCGAATACACCGATGGGGGCGTATTTCATGATCATGTGGGTCACTTTGAACATGCTCTCGGATACACCCTGGAACATGGTCACCAGCGGCTCGCGCAGCTCAGGCTTGAGGCTCGACAGGCCCAGGCCGAACAGCACGGAGAAGAAGATGATCGGCAGCATTTCGCCACGGGCGACGGCGGCGAAGATGTTGGACGGGATCAGGTTGAGGATGGTCTGGATAAACGCATGCTCGTGTTGTACCTCGGCGGCAGTCGCCTGGTATTTGGAGATGTCCACGGTACCCAGGGTACTCATGTCGATCCCGGCGCCGGGGTGGAACAGGTTTGCCAGCAACAAGCCGACCACGATGGCAATGGTGGTGACCACTTCGAAGTAGAGGATGGTTTTGACGCCGATGCGACCGAGCTTTTTCGCATCACCGACACCGGCAATACCGACGATCAGCGAGGAAATCACAATCGGGATCACGATCATCTTGATCAGGCGAATAAAGATATCGCCCGCCGGCTGCAGCACATTGCTGATCCACCAGGCCTTTTCAGCACTGAAATGGTTGAGCACTGCTCCGATTGCGATCCCCAGTACCAAACCGATGAGGATCTGCCAGGCGAGGCTTAGCTTTGCCTTCTTCATGTCATTACCCTTACTTCAAGTGAACTTAAGGCAAATGCGCCAGCTGCAACGCTCGAAAGCGAAAAAGTGTGAGCATCCGCCTCCATGAAAGGTCGCCGCCGCGTGGCCGAAATGACTTACTGGCAGGCGAAAAAAGGCGCAACTATTCCCATGCAAGGGGGCGACGTCTAATGCCGTAAACGCCTACCCTATGCCGAATCGGCATGGCTTTTTTAGATAATAACTGTCCGAACGGTCAGTTCAAATGCGACATTTTGCCCGACGAATATGCCGTGAAACGGCCAATTCAGGCTCACGTAGGGTTGCAGGCGTTGATCGAAGAATCAGCACAAATGCTTGAGGATTCAGCGCAGTAGTGTCTGAAATGTCCTATAGACCCCTGCAAACTTTCTCGATAGATGGTCGCCGCGACACACTCAGTAATGGTTGAGGGCAGGCAAAAATAAAATGGTGGGCTATGGGCGGCATAACAGGCATAAGCCCGCCGCAAGTTCAACAAGTCGACGACTTGTGAACCTGCGTCGCAGCTTTTCGCCTGACCCGGCCCTTGCGCAGGTACTCCCTGTACCCGTAGGTCACGCCGATCCCAATCGATCAGAGCAACCCGGCCCCCTGGTCATGCACGCCCCGCGGCGGGGCGTGCAGAAGAAAGAAGCGAAGAGCTTCTTTCTATGGACGCTGGTCCCGTTATCAGCAAGCGCTTTAAACGAAACCTAGTACCAATTCGGGTCTTTCTTGAGCTGTTCCATCAGCAGCTTCTGCATGCCTTCGTCCGGTTTACCAATAAAGCGGTAGTCGGCGTGCCGCGTAGGCGACTTGTCAGCCGGGAGGCCGGCCGGCACTTCCACCAACATGGCGTAGGCATCTTCCTTGTCAAAGCTGAAAGCGACGATCAGACGCTTATTCAGGCATGTGTCCGCGGTCTCGCAGAGCGGCCCTACCAAGTACTTGTCGCCATCCTCTTCGACAGCATTCATTTGCTCGGCCGTACCGGTCAGGTTCATCACCCAATCCGGCAGGCGCTCTTCTTTCTTCACCACGCCTTGCCAGGTCTCACGGTATTGCGGGTCCGCGCTGAGCAATTCGTTGGCCCGCGACTGGCCGTCATTGGCGGCCATCGCCAGACCGCTACCGCCCAGCAATAGGGCGGCAGCAATGGCTTTGAGAGACAAAGTGGTCATATTCAGCCTCGGCCGCGACGACCAAAGAAGAACGAAGCAATGAACATCACCAGGAAGACGACAAACAGGATCTTGGCGATACCGGTTGCGGTGCCTGCGATACCACCGAAGCCCAGGACTGCAGCAACAATGGCGATGATCAGAAATGTGATTGCCCAACTCAACATGGTGATTCTCCTTACGCTTCTATTAGAGGGTACAGCGGTCATGCCGTACGGACGCCCAGTGCGGACGACCGCTTTTCTTGCCTAGAACACCCAACGTTCCTGAGCTGGCAGCTGATCCAGCGTTGAATTCTGGTCAGCTACTCGCAATTGCTTGACGCTCACATCGCCAACAGCGCTGGCGGCGGGACGGCTCTGCATCGAACTGAAATGGGTCTGGGTCATGGCCGGACGCTCAAACACTTGGGCTTGCTGCTGACTCTCCTGCCAATGTTGAATCTGCTGGCCTGCAATCAACGTGACCATCAAGGCCAGGCTGGCAAACAAACCTTGCTGCACATGCAGTGGCGATACACGCAATTGGCTGAGGGTTTGGCGAGTCATGCTGCTGTACTCCCGCATTCTGATTATTCGTTCATGACACTCTTGGGAGAGGTATTGCAGAGCGCATGCCAGGTTTTTAACAAAATAAAACCCAATAAAATCAATAAGTTATAGATAGTTGCTCGATGATAGGGGCAGCATCCTGCACGATGGGCCTCTAGGGGCCGTGCGAAATGCACGATGGCCAGCGGTCGGGTCAAGGGATACATCACGACATGGGCGCTGCCCAACTGAGCGAATGACATGAAATGGCCACTCGCTGTGGCCTTTGTGAGAAGAAGCGCAGATACCTGCACGACGATTCGTTTTGTCGGTCAGAATAAACCATGCAACTTGCCCGATTATTCCGGGACTAAACACCATCATTTATCAGTTAGGGAGCGCGGGACAGATGGAATCAGCCAAGGAACTTCAAGGCCGCATTCTTTTAGTAGATGACGAGTCCGCGATCCTCCGCACCTTCCGTTATTGCCTGGAAGATGAAGGCTATACCGTCGCCACCGCCAACAGCGCTGCCCAAGCCGACGCGCTGATGCAACGCCAAGTGTTCGATCTGTGCTTCCTGGACCTGCGCCTGGGCGAAGATAACGGCCTGGATGTGCTGGCCCAGATGCGCATTCAGGCGCCGTGGATGCGCGTGGTGATCGTCACCGCGCATTCGGCCGTGGACACCGCCGTGGACGCGATCCAGGCCGGCGCCGCCGACTATCTGGTAAAACCGTGCAGCCCGGACCAACTGCGCCTGGCCACCGCCAAGCAGCTGGAAGTGCGCCAACTTTCTGCACGTCTGGAAGCCCTGGAAGGCGCGGTGCGCCAGCCCAAGGACGGACTCGACTCCCATAGCCCGTCGATGATGGTGGTGCTAGAAACCGCGCGCCAAGTGGCCGGTACAGATGCCAACATCCTTATCCTGGGCGAGTCCGGCACCGGTAAAGGTGAACTGGCGCGGGCCATCCACGGTTGGAGCAAGCGGTCGAAAAAATCCTGCGTGACCATCAACTGCCCGTCGCTAACCGCCGAACTGATGGAAAGCGAACTGTTCGGCCACAGCCGCGGCGCCTTTACCGGCGCCAGCGAAAGCACCTTGGGCCGGGTCAACCAGGCTGACGGCGGCACGCTGTTCCTCGACGAGATCGGCGACTTTCCCCTCACGTTGCAACCAAAATTGCTGCGCTTTATTCAGGATAAGGAATACGAACGCGTGGGCGACCCGGTTACCCGGCGCGCCGACGTACGTATCCTCGCCGCCACTAACCTGAACCTGGAAGACATGGTGCGCGACGGCCGCTTCCGGGAAGACTTGCTGTACCGCCTGAATGTCATCACCCTGCACCTGCCACCGCTGCGCGAGCGCAGCGAGGACATCCTGACCCTGGCCGACCGCTTCCTGGCGCGCTTCGTCAAGGAGTATGCCCGTCCGGCGCGCGGTTTCAGCGATCAGGCGCGGGAAGCCCTGCTCAACTACCGTTGGCCGGGTAATATCCGTGAACTGCGTAACGTGGTGGAGCGCGCAAGCATTATCTGCCCGCAGGAAAAGGTTGAAATCAGCCACCTGGGGATGGCCGAGCAACCGACCAACAACGCCCCGCGCATCGGTGCGGCGCTAAGCCTGGACGAACTGGAAAAAGCCCACATCGGTGCTGTACTGGCCACCAGCGACACGCTAGATCAGGCGGCGCGCACCCTCGGCATTGACGCGTCGACGCTGTACCGCAAACGAAAACAGTACAACCTGTGAGCTGTACCTTATGAAGTTAGCGATGAAGCTGCGGACTCGGCTGTTCTTGAGTATCTCAGCGCTGATCACCGTCGCCCTGCTTGGATTGATCCTGGGCCTGGTCAGCGTCATGCAGATGGCCAAGACCCAAGAGTCGCTGATCCGCAGCAATTTCGTCACCTTGGAGCTTGGCCTGAAATTGCGCCAAAGCCTGGGCGACCAGTTGATCCTAATGCTCGACGAGCGGCCCAACCCGAACGCCCTGGACGCTTCCAAACGACAGTATTTCGCACTGCTGGACGAGGGCATCGCCCACGAGCGGCAAGACAGCAGAAGCAGCGGGTTCAGTCAGGCCCGCATCGACTACCTGAATTTCCTCAAGGCATTCGACGAGTCCCAACCTGCATCGCTGGTCAGCGGCAATAACGACAAACTCACCCAGACATTCAACGTGCTGCGCAATGGCTTGATCGCCGAGCACAAACGCGCGTTGGAAGCCATCAACACCAGTGAACGCAAATCCCGCGACCGCGCGCTGTTGATCGCCGGTCTCATGGGTTTGGTGGGCCTGGCGGTGCTGATCATCGGCTTCGTGACCGCCCACGGTATCGCCAGGCGCTTTGGCGGGCCGATCGAAGCGCTGGCCAAGGCCGCGGACAAGATCGGCCAGGGCGATTTCGAGGTCACGCTGCCGATCTCGTCAGCCGCGGAAATGAACCTACTGACTCGGCGCTTCGGCATCATGGCCGAGGCGCTGCGTCAGCATCAGGCCACCAATGTGGATGAACTGCTGGCCGGCCAGCAACGGCTACAGGCGGTGCTCGACAGCATCGACGACGGCTTGCTGATGATTGATCGCCAAGGGCGTCTGGAGCACCTGAACCCGGTTGCCCAACGCCAATTGGGCTGGGATGAAGAACGCCTCGGCCAAGGCCTGGGCGAAGCGCTGGGCCGCCCGGAGCTGGATGAACAACTGCACTTGGTGCTGCGTGGCGGCAATCTGGAGCGCGCGCCGGAAGACCTTGAGGTGGAAGTCGACGGCGAACTGCGCCTGCTGACCTACAGCCTGACCCCAGTCAGCCACACCCAAGGGCATATCCTCGGCGCGGTGATGGTGATGCACGACGTGACCGAGCAACGCGCCTTCGAACGTGTGCGCAGTGAATTCGTGCTACGTGCTTCCCATGAACTGCGCACGCCGGTAACCGGCATGCACATGGCGTTCGGGCTGTTCCGCGAACGCGCGAAATTCCCCACGGAGTCCCGGGAAGCGGACCTGCTGGACACCGTTAACGAAGAAATGCAGCGCCTGATGCAGCTGATCAATGACTTGCTCAACTTCTCGCGCTACCAGAATGGCCTGCAGAAACTGACCCTCGGCCCCTGTGAGATTCCCGACCTGCTGGAGCATGCCCGCGGGCGCTTTATAGAGCAGGCCAATGCGCAGCAAATCGAGCTGCTGATCGAAGCCCAGCCCGACCTGCCACGCTTATATGCCGACCAGGCGCAACTGGAACGGGTACTCGACAACCTGCTGGCGAACGCACTGCGCCATACCGCCGATGGCGGGCAAATTCGCCTGCAAGCGCGTCGCCATGGCGAGCGGGTGATTATCAGCGTCGAAGACAACGGCGAAGGGATTGCCTATGGGCAGCAAGGGCGCATCTTCGAGCCCTTTGTGCAGGTGGGCCGCAAGAAAGGCGGCGCCGGGCTGGGGCTGGCGTTGTGCAAAGAGATCGTGCAGTTGCACGGCGGCCGCATGGGGGTGTATTCGCGGCCGGGGCAGGGCACCCAGTTTTACATGGCGCTGCCGCTCTGACGGTCAGCGCCGGTTGAGGGCCCGCAGAATGGCGGCACTTTCGGCATCCGGCGTGCCATCGAACCGCGACGACCTGAAGTGCATCTGGAACGCTGCGAGCACATGACGCGTGGCGACATCCAGCTCACCGGTTTGAGGCGTCTGGTAGCCCAATCGGGCCAACTCCTCCTGGAACCAAGTGATGCTCGGTAGCTCTGCGGTGTATTGCACCTGAAAGCGCGCGACAGCCTGTGCATCCGGCCAACCCCCCAACCCTTCATCGGCCAAACGCTTCCAGGGGAACAAGGGCCCCGGGTCCAACTTGCGTAACGGCGCGATATCGCTGTGGCCGATGATGTTCTTCGGGTCGATGCCGTTGCGCTTGCTGATGTCTTTAAGCAACACGACCAACGACTTCACCTGCGCCTCGGAATACGGGTACCACAGGCGGCCTGTCGGGGTGTCCGTGAAACCCGGGTTCACAATCTCGATACCGATGGAGCTTGAATTGAGCCATGTGCGGCCCATCCATTCACTCTCACCTGCATGCCAGGCACGCTGGCTTTCATCCACCAATTTATAAATGGTGGCCGAGGCGTCATCGCCAATCAGGTAATGGCTACTGACCTGGCCGTGGGTCAACAAGGCCAGGGAGCGTTCCAGGTTGGCCGAGGTGTAATGAACGATCATAAACTGCACGCGATTGTCGTAGTTGACCGAGGGATGACTGGTGTTGATGCGGGGGCCGCTGGCGCAGCCGGCAAGCAGGAGAAACGCAAGGGCGATACAAATGGCTTTCATGGCGGATGACAGTACGCTGAAGACGATAATGCAACAGTGTAACGTACCGACTGAAACAGAGCGGCCTAATTACAAAGAGGGAACATCTTTTACGCCGCCTGCACTTGATTACGCCCCGCCGCCTTGGCTCGATACAACGCTTCATCGGCGCGCTTGAGCGCCAGTTCGCTGCGCTCACCCGAGCGCAATTGCGCCACGCCCATCGACACCGTGATCGTCACCGGTTCGCCTTTGAAGTGAAACGGACACGCTTGAATTGCCTCGCGCAGCCCTTCACCCACCGCCAAGGCCTCGGCGAGGGTCGAATCGGGCATCAGCAAGACAAACTCTTCACCGCCAAAACGCGCGATGAAATCGGTGGGCCGCAGGCGCTTGCTGAGCACATTGGCGATGATCTTCAGCACCTTATCGCCGGCCAGGTGGCCGTAACCATCGTTGATGCGTTTGAAGTGGTCCAGGTCCAGCATGGCCAGCGACAGGCTGTTGCCGCGCTGGTGCCAGGTATTGATTTCGTAGTCCAGGCGCTCGCTCCAGGCCGCACGATTGGGCAGGCCGGTCAATGGATCGATCAGGGCCTTCTGGCGCTGCACTTCAAGGTGTTCACGGTAGCCCTGGGCTTCCTGCTCCATGTTGGCGACGCGTTCGGCCAGGCCTTTGAGGCGCTCGGCAACCTCCTGCTCGCGCAGATCGCGTTGTTGCCGATGCTCGTCCATGGTGCCGAGCAAGCCCTCAAGATGGCTCTCCAGCACCTGTTTGAGGCTGTCCAGGTCGGCGGCGTCCTGTACGCTGGTTTGCAGCCCATCGACCTGCTCGCGGATCTGCGTATCCAGTTCACGCGCGGCAGAGCTACTGTCGGCATGCCCGTCACTGGCCACCTTCAGATGCCCCTGGAAGGCTTCGAGGCGCTCATTGAGTTGCTTGAGATAAGCCTCGAATTCTAGATGGCCACTGTCGGTGATCGCCAACATCAGTACCGCCAGATCATCCAGGATCGGTAGCAGTTCATACCAGTTCAAACCGTGGGCCAGACGCTCGCGCATCGCTTCAGCCTGAGGGCGATGACGCTCGGGCAGGTCCAGCTCTTCGAGCAAGCCGATAAGCGTGTCTTCGATGTGCTTGGCCACGGAGCTGTAGGACGGCTCGGGCGAGTCCGGCAAAGCGTATTGGCCGTCCGATTGCATCGCGTCGGGGTCAAGCGCCTCCACGTCCAACACAGGCGGCAGCGACAGACTGCCAATTACCGTCTGCTCCGGTGCCTCTATGACGTCGGGCTGCGGTGCGTCGATAAAGGCGGCGAGGGCGCTTTCGTTGGCCGGCTCTTGCGCCTGCGGTTCGAGCTCAGGCGCCTTGGGTTCCGTGCGGGCCAGCGCAGCTTTGACCGGCTCGGCCACTGCGTCGGCTTGAGGCGGAGATTCGTAGACGAAGGTCTCGACGGCAATTTGGGCTGGCTGGATCGGTGTGGCGGGTTGAGGCGCCGCGGCTTCGGGTTGTGGCGCGAAGGCACGCAAAGCCTGGGTCAGCTCTTCGGATTGCTCGGGCTGCGGGGTTTCCGATGCGGATTTAGTCGCAACCGGTGCAGCTGAGGGGCCGGGAGCCGGCTCACTGGCAGGTGCTTCTACGTGGGTGTCCTTGGTTCCGAACAAACGCTGTAAAAGCCCTGGTCCGGGACGTGGAGTTTCACCATCCGGGTCCAGGTTAGTCAGCGCCTGCCCTTGCAAGTCGCTCAGCTCGCTGAGCAATAGCGGAATTTCCCGGGCCTGGCCGACACGGCCATCCAACTGTTTAGCGAAGGTCTTCAATGGTCGCGCCACCTCGCGGGGCAGCGGCAGTTTCTGCAACTGCGTGACCAGGGACGTCAGCGCGGTGCTCATCTGTTCAACCCGGGTTTCGCGGCGCTGCTCCGAATCCAACACGGCTTTTTCCAGACGCGGCAGCAGCGCGGCGAGGGCGGCGTCCATGTCGTCGGTGCGGACAACGTCGCGCATCTCCTTCATGCACTGGTCGACCGCGCGGTCGGTGCCTTCAGCCGCCAAGGTGCTGCGCACGAGGCCACGGCGCAGCAGGTCGAGGCGCGCAGCCCAGCGGCGTTCGAGTTTGTCTTGTTGCTCGATGCTTAACAGGTATTTTTCTTTCCAGCGCTGGGCGTCGTCGCTCATGCAAGGGGTCCGCGAGGGCCGGGGCTCAACGCGGGCAATGCATCAGCCGTGAGCGAACCCGGCAGACGAATCTCTACCGCGACCGGCAGGTGATCGGAAATGGGCTGCGCCAGCACCTGCACACTTTCCAGCGTGAGGGTGGGGCTGAGCAGGATATGGTCGAGACAACGTTGCGGACGCCAGCTGGGAAACGTCGCTTCGACTTGCGGCGCCAGCAACCCGAGGTCGCGCAACGGCGAGTTTTGCAGCAGGTCATTGGCATGGGTGTTCATATCACCCATCAGCACCTGATGCTTGTAGTTGCCGATCATTTCGCGCACGTAAGCCAACTGCAGGTTGCGCGTACGCCCCCCGAGCGCCAGGTGCATCATAACCACCACCAACGCTTCCGGCCCTTCGCCGAAACGCACGAGGATCGCGCCACGCCCCTTGGGGCCTGGCAGCGGGTGGTCTTCGATAGCGGTGGGTTTCAAGCGACTCAGCACGCCATTGCTGTGCTGCGCCAGGCGCCCGAGGTTGCGATTGAGCTGCTGGTACCAGTAGGGAAACGCTCCGAGCCTGGCCAGGTGTTCCACCTGATTGATGTAACCGGAACGGATGCTACCCCCATCGGCCTCCTGCAGCGCGACCAGGTCGAAATCGCTCAACAGGTCGCCGATCTTCTGCAGATTACCGGCCCGCCCGTTGTGGGGCAGCAAGTGCTGCCAACCACGGGTGAGGTAGTGCCGATACTTTTCGGTACTTATGCCAACCTGAATATTGAAACTGAGCAGGCGCAGACGGCTGTCCGCGAGCTGGCCAGTGGATTCCAGGTGATCTTCGTTGACCCGCGGATCATGCAGGCCAACGACACGTTCGGTACCCCAGCGGCGCATGAAAGGCCCCTTACTTGGCTGCGCGCTCTTTGGCGATCAGTTGGTCAGCAACGTTGAGGGTCTGTTCAGGCCCACCAGTGGAACCCAGGTCGAAACGGTATTTGCCGTTGACGATCATGGTCGGAACGCCTTGCACGCCGTATTTCTGCGCCAGCTCCTTGGCCTGTTTGATCTGGCCCTGGATAGCGAAGGAGTTGAAGGTGGCCAAGAACTTATCCTTATCGACACCTTGGGTGGCAACAAAGTCAGCCATGTCTTCAGTCTTGGTCAGACGCTTGCCTTCTTTCTGAATCGCGTTGAACACTGCGTTGTGGACCTTGTGCTCGACACCCATGGCTTCGAGGGTCAGGAACAGTTGGCCGTGGGCATCCCAAGGGCCGCCGAACATGGCCGGGATGCGTTTGAAATTCACGTCTTTAGGCAGTTTCTCAACCCACGGGTTGATGGTCGGTTCAAAAGCGTAGCAATGCGGGCAGCCGTACCAGAACAGCTCAACCACTTCGATCTTGCCCGGCACCGAGACGGGCACTGGGTTGGCCAATTCGACGTAGGTCTTACCGGCTTCAAGCGGCACATCGGCAGCTTGAGCGGTCATGCCGAAAAGGCTGGCAGTGACGAGAGCGGCGCTGAGGATCAGATTACGCATGCTTTACTCCTGGACAAATAAAGTCGCCTCACGCGACCTTAGTTGTGACCGGTCGACGCAGGCATGAGTTCGTTAGTGTAACGGCAGCGGCCACAAAAAAGGGCGGCCATGGCCACCCTTTTTATGCTTGCATCGCGGGATTAATCGAGCGTTAACGTCGCCGCGCCGATCAGTGCAGGCCCTGGATATAGCTGGACACTGCCGCGATGTCTTCGTCGCTCAGCTTGCGGGCGATGGTGCGCATGGTCATCGCATCGCCATCGTTGGCACGACCGGCTTCTTCCTTGCGGAAATCGGTCAGTTGCTTAGCGATGTATTGAGCGTGCTGGCCGCCCAGATGTGGGAAACCGGCGGCGGCATTACCCGCGCCATTGGGCGAGTGGCAACCGGTGCAAGCCGGCAGGCCTTTATCCAGGTCACCACCACGGAACAGCTTCTGGCCACGCGCTACCAGTTTCGGATCGGCAGCTCCCACACTGCCTTTCTGGCTGGCGAAATACGCCGCGATGTCCGCCAGATCCTGATCGTTGAGGTTGGTCAGCAAGCCGGTCATTTCCAGCACCGTGCGCTTGCCTGACTTGATGTCCTGCAACTGCTTGGTCAGGTAACGCTCACCCTGGCCGGCCAGTTTGGGGAAGTTCGGCGCCGGGCTGTTGCCATCCGGTCCGTGGCAAGCACCACACACGGCGGCTTTCGCCTGGCCCGCAGTAGCGTCGCCTGCAGCATGGGCAACACCGGTGATGCCCAGGGTCAACAGCAGACTCACGATCAGTTTGTTCATCAGCTAATCCAACTACGGCTAAGGGTTTAAGAGTTATCTACCGGGTTTACTCACCATCCATTCAATGACGGCCTGGTAATCCTCAGTACTGCAGTCCATGCACAAACCACGCGGCGGCATTGCCTTGAAACCCTGGCTCACGTGCTGTACCAGCGTGTCCATACCTTGCGCCAATCTCGGCGCCCAGGCTGCCTGATCACCCCGCTTCGGGGCGTTCGGCAACTGGCCAGCATGGCAAGCCACGCAAACTCGGTTGTACAGCGCTTCCGGTTCCTGTGTAGCCTGAGCGCCGTAAAGCGGAATCAGGACACCGACAGCGAGCAACCATCTGGTCATACATCGACCTTTTCAGGGTTTGAGAGCGTTTTGCGTTCTAATGCGCAATGAAGGTCTATCGCTCCCGTGAACTTCATCCTTCGCTGGGACAAAGCACACACAAAATCTGCGGCATTATATACTGGCGCCACTGAAACGGAAACGACACCGCTTGCCGCACCCTTTTTCGGCACCGCCCACATCGGAAATCTCATGCAACTCAAGAATCCCATCCTCGGCCTGTGCCAACAGTCCACGTTTATGCTCAGCGCCGCCAAAGTTGACCAATGCCCCGATGACGAAGGCTTTGAAGTCGCCTTCGCCGGCCGCTCCAATGCCGGTAAATCCAGCGCCCTGAACACGCTCACCCACGCCAGCCTGGCGCGCACCTCGAAAACTCCGGGCCGCACGCAACTGCTCAATTTCTTCAAGCTAGACGATGATCGGCGTCTGGTCGACCTGCCAGGCTACGGTTATGCGAAAGTACCGATCCCGTTGAAGCTGCACTGGCAGCGTCACCTGGAGGCTTATTTGGGTGGCCGGGAGAGTTTGAAGGGTTTGATCCTGATGATGGATATCCGCCACCCAATGACCGACTTCGACCTGCTGATGCTCGATTGGGCGGTCGCCAGCGGCATGCCGATGCACATCCTGTTGACCAAAGCCGACAAGCTGACCTACGGCGCGGCCAAGAATACGTTGCTCAAAGTGCAGTCGGAAATCCGCAAGGGTTGGGGCGATACGATCACCATCCAATTGTTCTCCGCGCCTAAGCGCATGGGCTTGGAAGAGGCTTACACCGTTCTAGCGGGCTGGATGGAGTTGGCGGACAAGGGCGCGGAAATCGCCGAGTAACTTTTCTGCGGGCAAAAAAAACCCCGGACTTCTTATGGGGAGGGGAAGTTCGGGGTTCAAGTTCCGGACCGCTAGGGCGGGGTCCAGATATCTGCCAACACTTAACACAACATAGGAGCATTGAAGGGCTTCACCACCCATTCAGTAACTCTGAGTGGCAGTTCACAGGTTTAGTTCCGAATTGCCCGAAAACTATTGGAAATAACTGTCAGGTCTTTCCGACATAAAGCGCAATGCCACCACCCTTAGCGATGGCAAAGCGCCCGTTATCAGTGCGCCTCATCCCAGTTATCACCCACGCCCACTTCCACCAGCAACGGCACATCCAGCTGGGCTGCGGCGCTCATATGCTCGCGGATCTTCTCGCTGACTTGCGCAACCAGGTCTTCACGCACTTCCAGTACGAGTTCGTCGTGCACTTGCAGGATCACCTTGGCGTCCAGGCCCGAGTCGGTAAGCCAGTTATCCACCCGCACCATGGCTTTCTTGATGATGTCCGCCGCCGTGCCTTGCATCGGCGCGTTGATCGCGGTGCGTTCCGCCGCGGCGCGCTCTTGGGGTTTATTGGAGTTGATATCCGGCAGGTACAGCCGGCGCCCGAAGAAGGTTTCGACATAACCTTGATCGGCCGCCTGGGCCCGAGTGCGCTCCATATACTCGCGCACTCCTGGGTAGCGGGCGAAGTAGACGTCGATATAAGCCTTGGCCGTCTTGGTATCGACACCAATGTCCTTACCCAGCTTTTGCGCGCCCATGCCGTAGATCAGACCAAAGTTAATCGCCTTGGCGCTGCGACGCTGGTCGGACGTGACCGCCCCCAGCTCGACCTTGAACACTTCGGCCGCCGTGGCCGTGTGCACATCCAGGTTATGACGGAAGGCATTCATCAGCCCTTCATCTTTGGACAAGTGCGCCATGATGCGCAGCTCGATCTGCGAATAGTCCGCCGCCAGCAGCTTGTAGCCCTTGGGTGCGACAAACGCCTGGCGAATCCGTCGCCCCTCGGCGGTACGCACCGGAATGTTCTGCAGGTTCGGGTCACTGGACGACAGTCGACCGGTCGCCGCCACTGCCTGGTGATAAGACGTGTGGATACGCCCGGTGCGCGGGTTGATCTGCTCCGGCAGGCGGTCGGTGTATGTGCTTTTGAGCTTGCTCATGCTGCGGTACTGCATCAGCACTTTGGGCAACGGGTAGTCATCTTCGGCCAGCTTGGCCAGCACTTCTTCAGCGGTGGAGGCCTGGCCTTTGCCGGTTTTCTTCAGTACCGGAAGCCCGAGCTTTTCGTAAAGAATCGCCCCCAGTTGTTTGGGCGAGCCCAGGTTGAACGCCTCACCGGCGATCTCGAATGCTTGGCGCTCCAGCTCCACCATCTTGTTGCCCAGTTCGATGCTCTGGACGCCCAGCAGCTGCGCATCCACCAAAGCACCCTGACGCTCGATGCGTGCCAACACCGGTACCAACGGCATTTCGATGTCCGTCAGCACACTGGCCAAGCTCGGGATGGCGGCCAGTCGCGCATGCAGCGCCTGATGCAGACGCAGCGTCACATCGGCATCTTCAGCCGCATAAGGCCCGGCCTGCTCCAGTGGAATCTGGTCGAAGGTGAGTTGCTTGGCGCCTTTGCCGGCGATGTCTTGGAAGCTGACTGTGTCGTAGTCCAGGTATTTCTTCGCCAGGCTGTCCATGTCATGCCGGGTCGCGGTGGAATTGAGCACGTAGGATTCGAGCATGGTGTCGAATGCAATGCCGCGCACCGTGATGCCGTGCGCGGGGTCGCCGCCGATGGCACAGTTGGCCAGGATGTTCATGTCGAACTTGGCGTGCTGGCCGACTTTGAGCTTGTTCGGATCTTCCAGCAGCGGTTTCAGGGCGAGCAATA
This sequence comes from Pseudomonas sp. S4_EA_1b, assembly GCF_016307435.1. Classification (NCBI taxonomy): domain Bacteria; kingdom Pseudomonadati; phylum Pseudomonadota; class Gammaproteobacteria; order Pseudomonadales; family Pseudomonadaceae; genus Pseudomonas; species Pseudomonas sp. S4_EA_1b. Next base: position 39,579 of record NZ_JAEILC010000048.1, read on the forward strand.
CGCTGTCGCGATCCAGTTGCTGCGGTACGCCGATGTAGGAATGGGCTAGGGGGACGTAGGCCGCTTCGTGGGGCTGCACAGCAAAGGACACGCCGACCAATTGCGCCTGATGAGCGTCGATCCCGGTGGTTTCCGTGTCGAACGCGATCAACGTTGCAGCGTCGAGCTTCTTCAGCCAGACGTCGAACGTGGCCTGATCCAAGATGGTGGTGTAGACCGCTTCAACAGGGGCCACTACCACTGCCTCCGCTACCGCTGCGACGGGGGCCGCTTCGGTCGAGGCCTTCAGTTCGACGCGTTTGGTATCACGCTGCACTTCGTCGTACCAGCTCTTGAACTCCAGCAGGGTGTACAGCTCCAGCAGTTTTTCACGGTCCGGTTCGATCAGATGCAGGTCATCCAAGCCCACGTCCAGCGGCACATCGATCTTGATCGTCGCCAATTGGTAGGAAAGAAACGCCATTTCCTTGTGTTCTTCCAACTTGGCCGGCAGGTTCTTGGCCCCACGGATCGGCAGCGTCGGCACGATATCCAACTGCTCATAAAGCTCTTTGAGGCCACCATTGACGCCCACCAGCAGGCCGGACGCAGTCTTGGGGCCGATGCCCGGTACGCCGGGGATGTTGTCGGACGAATCGCCCATCAACGCCAGATAGTCGATGATCTGCTCGGGAGCGACGCCAAATTTCTCCTTTACGCCCTCCACGTCCAAGGCGCTACCGGTCATGGTGTTGACCAAGGTAATGTGCCCGTCGACCAACTGCGCCATGTCTTTATCACCGGTGGAGATCACTACCGGACGGTCAGCGGCCGCACTGCTGCGCGCCAGGGTGCCGATCACGTCGTCGGCCTCGACGCCTTCGACGCACAGCAACGGGAAGCCCAAGGCGATCACGCTCTGGTGCAGCGGCTCGATCTGCAGGCGCATGTCATCAGGCATGCTGGGGCGGTTGGCCTTGTATTCGGCGTACATGTCATCGCGAAAAGTCCCACCCTTAGCGTCGAACACCACCGCGAACGGGCTGTCCGGGTACTGCTTGCGCAGGCTTTTGAGCATGTTCAAGACGCCTTTGACCGCACCGGTCGGCAGGCCTTTGGAGGTGGTCAGCGGTGGCAGCGCGTGGAAGGCGCGGTACAGGTAGGACGAACCGTCCACCAGGACGAGGGGGGCTTGGCTCATGAGCAGGATCAACCTTTTCGGCGGGTCAGGCGCTAGAATAGCCGGACCAATGAAAACAAAGGGACAAGGTTATCATGCGTACATTCAATCGCCTGCTGTTGACCGGCTTGATCGCACTCGCTCCGATGGCTGCCATGGCGGCAGACGATGCGCCTTCGGGCGACCCGCAAGTTACCATTCGCACGGAAGGCGATAAGACTATTCAGGAATATCGTCAGAATGGCTTCCTGTACGCAATCAAGGTGATCCCTAAGAAGGGCCCGCCCTATTTCCTGGTGCGCGCAGACGGAACCGATGCGAACTTCATCCGCTCCGACCAGCCGGATATGCTGATCCCGTCATGGAAGATCTTCGAATGGAAATGACTTCTTAACTTCAATTGGCGCCGCCCACCGCGGCGCCCGTACTGGCAGTTTTAACCATGTCTGTGTTTACCCCCCTGGCTCGGCCCGAGCTGGAAACCTTTCTTGCCCCTTATGGGCTCGGCCGCCTGCTTGACTTCCAGGGGATTGCCGCTGGTAGCGAAAACACCAACTTCTTTATCAGCCTGGAGCAGGGCGAGTTTGTCCTGACCCTGGTTGAGCGCGGCCCGGTGCAGGAAATGCCGTTCTTCATCGAGCTGCTGGACGTACTCCACGACGCCAACCTGCCCGTGCCATACGCCCTGCGTACAACCGATGGCGTGGCCCTGCGCGAACTGGCCGGCAAACCGGCGCTGTTGCAGCCGCGCCTGGCCGGCAAGCACATCAAAGATGCCAATGCCCAGCACTGCGCCCAGGTCGGCGAATTGCTCGGTCACCTGCATCTGGCGACTCAGGGCGACAAGGTGCTGGAGCGTAAGACCGATCGCGGGTTGGACTGGATGCTCAGTGAGGGCAACCAGCTGATTTCACATCTTAACGGTGCCCAGCAGCGCCTGTTGCAAGGCGCGCTGGATGAAATCGCCGCCCATAAGGCTCAGATCCTGGCCTTGCCTCGGGCCAACGTGCACGCGGACCTGTTCCGCGACAACGCGATGTTCGAAGGCACACATCTGACCGGTCTGATCGACTTCTACAACGCCTGCTCGGGCCCGATGCTGTACGACGTGGCGATTGCCCTGAACGACTGGTGTTCGGACGCCGACGGTGTGATCGACGCACCCCGCGCTCGCGCACTGTTGGGCGCCTACGCGAGCCTGCGGCCATTTACCGCCAAGGAAGCCGAGCTGTGGCCGACCCTGCTGCGGGTAGCGTGTGTACGCTTCTGGCTCTCGCGCTTGATCGCGGCAGAGTCGTTTGCCGGGCAGGATGTTCTCATTCACGATCCCGCCGAGTTCGAACATCGCCTGGCTCAGCGTCAGCAGGTCACGGTCAACCTGCCATTCGCGCTCTAAGCGCCGATCCGGTCAACAATGCGGGAAGGGGCAAACCCTTCCCACATTTGAACTGCACTAAGACTTACAACGACTCCAGGCACCCAGCCAGGTCATTGCCTAACTTTTCCAGCACCTGCTCATAACCTTGCGCGGTCGCCGGGGTGTAACCGCCCAAAGCATCCAATTCCGCCAGTTTTACCGGCAACCCTGCCACCAGGGTTTCAGCTAAACGCGGACGCAGCGGCGGTTCGCTGAACACACAGGTTTTGCCCACTTCCTGCAACCGCGTACGCATTGCCGCGACGTGCTGAGCCCCCGGCTGTACCTCAGCGGCAACACTGAACACGCCGGCATGCTTGAGGCCGTAGGCAGCTTCGAAGTAATCGAAGGCTTCGTGAAAGACGAAGTAGGGCTTGTCGCCGATGCCGGCCAGACGTGTCTTCAAGCGCGCGTCCAACGCATCCAGGCGTGCGGCGAAAGCCTTGGCGTTGCTCTGATAACGCGCGGCATTGGCAGGGTCGGCGCTGGCGAGATCGGAGGCCATGCGCGCGGCAATCACGCGGGCGTTCACTGTCGATAGCCACAAGTGGGCATCCACGCTGCCTGGACGGTGATCGTGATCATGTTCGTCTTCATCGGCGTGGGAATGGCTATCTTCGGCGAAACGGCGCAATTGCATGCCAGGCAGGTCCTGCACGGCCACAGTTGTGGCTGTACGATTTTTGAGCACGCGAGGCAGGAAGGTTTCCATGTCCGGCCCGATCCAATACAGCAGGTCGACCGACTGCACACGCCGTACGTCGGAGGGGCGCAAGGCGAAGTTATGCGGCGACGCGCCCGGCGGCAACAGCACTTCCGGAACCGCCACGCCGTCCTGCACCGCCGCGGCGATCAGCTGCAACGGCTTGATGCTGGTGAGCACCTTGACGTCGGCCTGAGCGGTGCCGGCAATGAATAAACTGGTGACAAATACGACAAAAACGGGAAAAAGTCGGGACACGATGACCACTCAATGGCGTAGGAACGGGTAACATAATAACGTCTCTATCAAATATCTGTCGCCGCTCATGCCTATAACACCGCTTGCCAGCCGTCCCCACGACCACTCTCACTGCGTGCACAGCGCGCTGTCGGAGGCCGATGCGCTGTGCGCACGCCAAGGCCTGCGCCTGACCGCGCTGCGGCGGCGCGTGCTGGAATTGGTCTGGCAGAGCCACAAACCACTGGGCGCCTACGACATTCTCGGCGTGCTCAGCGAGCAGGACGGCCGCCGCGCCGCGCCGCCTACGGTTTATCGCGCGCTGGATTTCCTGCTGGAAAACGGCCTGGTCCACCGTATCGCCTCCCTCAACGCGTTTGTCGGGTGCAACCACCCGGAGCATGCGCACCAGGGCCAGTTCCTGATCTGCCGGGTGTGCCATGCGGCCATCGAGCTTGAACAAAAAAGCATCAGCGATGCGATTATCCACAGCGCCGCCGACGTTGGCTTCCAAGTCGAAGGGCAAACCGTCGAAGTGGTCGGTTTGTGCTCGGGTTGCCAGGGGGCTTGATGAGCAACGCGTTAATCCGTCTGGAGCAGGTCGGCGTCAAGTTCGCCGGGCAAAACGTGCTGGATAACATCGCGCTCAGCGTGGAGCCGGGGCAGATCGTCACACTGATCGGCCCTAACGGTGCCGGCAAGACCACGCTGGTGCGCGCCGTGCTCGGCCTGCTCAAGCCCGACAGCGGCAGTGTGTGGCGCAAGCCCAAGCTACGCGTGGGCTATATGCCGCAGAAACTGCATGTGGACCCAACTCTGCCGCTGTCCGTATTGCGCTTCCTGCGTCTGGTGCCCGGCGTGGACCGCGCCCGCGCCCAAGCCGCACTTAAGGAAGTCGGCGCCGAACAGGTGATCGACAGCCCGGTACAAAGTATTTCCGGCGGCGAAATGCAACGCGTGCTGCTGGCCCGCGCACTGCTGCGCGAACCGGAGCTGCTGGTGCTGGACGAGCCCGTGCAGGGCGTCGACGTCGCCGGCCAGGCCGAACTGTATAGCCTGATCACCCGCCTGCGCGACCGCCACGGCTGTGGCGTGCTGATGGTGTCTCACGATCTGCATCTGGTGATGAGCACCACCGACCAAGTGGTATGCCTCAACCGCCATGTGTGCTGCTCGGGCCACCCGGAACAAGTCAGCGGCGACCCGGCATTTGTCGAGTTGTTCGGCAAAAACGCGCAAAGCCTGGCGATTTACCATCACCATCATGACCACGCCCATGACCTGCATGGCGCGGTGGTCGACGACCCGAGCGTCCCCCATACCCACGTTCACGGAGATAGCTGCAAGCATGGCTGATTTTCTGCTCTACGCCCTGCTGGCAGGCTTGGCTCTGGCACTGGTCGCGGGCCCTCTGGGCTCGTTCGTGGTCTGGCGGCGCATGGCCTATTTCGGCGACACCTTGTCACACGCCGCGCTGCTGGGCGTAGCCATGGGCTTCCTGTTGGATGTGAGCCCGACCATCGCCGTGACCGCCGGCTGCCTGCTGCTGGCCGTGCTGCTGGTGACGCTGCAACAGCGCCAGCCGCTGGCTTCCGACACCTTGCTGGGGATCCTGGCACCGAGCACCTTGTCCCTGGGCCTGGTGGTGCTGAGCTTTATGCATGAAGTGCGCATCGACCTGATGGCTTACCTGTTCGGCGATCTGCTGGCAATCAGCCCCACCGACCTGGCCTGGATCCTCGGCGGCAGCGCGATGGTGCTGGTGTTGCTGGTGACGCTGTGGCGCCCGCTGCTGGCGATCACCGTGCATGAGGAACTGGCCAGGGTCGAAGGCTTGCCGGTGCCCGCCCTGCGCATGGCCTTGATGTTATTGATCGCGGTGGTGATTGCTGTCGCGATGAAGATTGTCGGCGTATTGTTGATCACATCGTTGCTGATCATCCCCGCCGCGGCCGCTCAGCGTCACGCCCGCTCACCGGAGCAAATGGCGATTGGCGCCAGCCTGCTGGGGATGCTTGCGGTGTGTGGGGGCCTGGCGTTGTCGTGGTTCAAGGACACGCCGGCCGGACCGTCGATCGTGGTCACCGCCGCCGCCCTGTTTCTGCTGAGTTTTGTCCTGCCCCGTCGAGGGGTGTAGACTTGCTCGCTTTTTGCGCAAATAGAGAGTCGCAGGAATGAAGCCGTTCACCGCACGTTATCTGCTCCTTGCCGCATTTTCCCTGCTGCTGGGTGCCTGTCAAAGCACACCGCCCGCTGCCCCGGAGGCCACGGACCCGCGTGCTGCGGCCATCGCGCAGCTGGAGCAAAACCTGGCCAGCAGTGAGTTGGCCACCGCCGAAGACCAACTCGCCACCCTGCAGGCCCAGACGCCCAATGATCCGGCGCTGGAAACCTACCAGCGCCAACTGGCCGAAGCCTATCTACAACGCAGCCAAATCGTGCTGCAAAAAGGCGACGTCAACGCGGCCGCCACCGCCTTGAGCCGCGCCCGGGCATTGATGCCAAAAGCACCGGCGCTGACCGGCGGCGTCAACAGCGCTATCACTCACGCCCGTAAAGCCGAGCTGGATCAAGCCGAAGAGGCCCTTAAAGCCGCCGAAGCCAAGCCCGCCGCGAAGGTCATCGACCCGGCAGCACCGAGCACCACCGTGGCGCTGAACCTCACCAACATCGAAGACATGCGCCATCAGCTCGACGCCATCGCCACCGACGTGGTGAATTACCAGTGCGACGTGAGCATCCAGGTGCCGCGCACAGAAGATTACCCGTGGCTGGCCAGCCTGCTGACCAAACGGGTGAAGCGCATTGATTCGGGATATGACCTGAAGATTCACCGGCAGATTCTGAAGAAGATCCCGGCGCAGATCGTGCTGATTCCGCGCAAGGCGCAGTGAAGTAAAAGCATCGGGGGCAAGCCCCCTCCCACACATTGAACTGTGAATACATTCAAATGTGGGAGGGGGCTTGCCCCCGATAGCTATCTAACTAGCAACTCCTGCCTTAAGCCGGAATCGCCTCGGCCTTCGGCTCACGCTCCCAGACCCGGTGCTGTGCAATCGCGGCGAAGAACGCCTTGAACGCTTTGGCATCCGAGCCGACGATCAGCCCCGCATCCGCCTCTAGCTTCAGCTGATCCAGCAGCGGCTTCACATCCGCCCCTACGGCAATCGCCTTCAGGTGCTTGTAGGCTTCCAGTACGTAGTGCAATGCCACACCGTCGCCGCTCAGGGCTTTCACCGAGTCTTTGCCGCCAGGGATAAACACCGCATCGAACGCAATGGACGGCATGCCTTCCATCGACGCATCCACCGCCAGGGTTTTGCCATCGGCCGTCTTCACCGGCGCCGAAGTCGGCCCCAGCAATTTGGCGTGAGCCCCTTCGGCCTCCAAAGCCTTTTTCAAAGCATCAATCGCGGCACCATCCACGCCGTTGGCGGCCAGAATCGCCACTTTGCGCGTCTTGATATCCCCCGAGAGCAGGTTCACTTGGCTCAACGCTGGCGACGTTTTCACCGATGTTTCGCGTGGCGGCACGGTGCCCTTGGTCGGTGCCGGCAGACCCAGGTTCTGCGCCACACGCTTGGCCAGTTCCAAATCGATATTGGCGAGGATCTCGTTCACTTGGCGCGCACGAATATGCTCGCGCTCGACCTTGCCCAGCTCAAAGCTGTAAGCGGCAATAATGTGCTCTTTCTCGTGGTGGCTCATGCTGTTGAAAAACAGCGTGGCCTGGGAGAAGTGATCGCCAAACGACTCACTGCGCTCACGTACCTTGTTGGCGTCGACGCGCTCGTAATAGGTTTCGAAGCCACCGTCGGTCGGGCCCGGCGGGGTTTCTTTCGGCCAGCCGCCATCGATGGAGTTCGGCTCGTAAGAGGCACGTCCCTTATCAATCACGCTGCGGTGCTGCGCGTCGCGCTGGCCGTTATGGAACGGCGCGACTGGTCGATTGATCGGGATTTCATGGAAGTTCGGACCACCCAGGCGGCTGATCTGCGTGTCCGTGTAGGAAAACAGACGGCCTTGCAGCAGCGGGTCGTTAGTGAAATCGATACCCGGCACGATATGACCCGGGCAGAACGCCACCTGCTCGACTTCGGCAAAGAAGTTGTCTGGGTTGCGGTTAAGCACCATCTTGCCCAGCGGCGTGATGGGCACCAACTCTTCGGGGATGATCTTGGTCGGGTCGAGCAGGTCGAAGTCAAACTTATGCTCGTCCTCTTCGGCGACGATCTGTACGCCCAGCTCCCACTCTGGGTAGTCACCGCTCTCGATGGATTCCCACAGGTCGCGGCGGTGGTAGTCGGTGTCTTTACCGGCAAGCTTCTGCGCTTCGTCCCACACCAGGGAGCAGGTGCCGACCTTCGGACGCCAGTGGAATTTGACGAAGCTGGACTTGCCCTCAGTGTTGATCAGGCGAAAGGTATGCACGCCAAAACCCTGCATGGCGCGCAGGCTTTTCGGAATGGCGCGGTCGGACATTGCCCACACCACCATGTGGGCCGATTCCGGCACCAGGGAAACGAAATCCCAGAAAGTGTCGTGCGCCGAGCCGCCGGTCGGAATTTCGTTATGGGGCTCAGGTTTTACCGCATGCACGAAGTCAGGAAACTTGATCGCGTCCTGAATGAAAAACACTGGCATGTTGTTGCCCACCAAGTCGAAGTTGCCTTCCTCGGTGAAAAACTTCACGGCAAAGCCGCGCACATCGCGCACGGTGTCACCGGAACCACGCGGGCCCTGTACGGTGGAGAACCGCGCAAATACCGGGGTTTTATGCTCGGGGGTCCGTAGGAATCCGGCCTTGGTCAGTGCCGAATGGTCTTCGTAGGTCTGGAAATAGCCATGGGCGCCGGTACCGCGAGCATGCACGATGCGCTCCGGGATGCGCTCATGGTCAAAGTGCGTGATTTTTTCACGCATGATGAAGTCTTCGAGCAGCGACGGGCCGCGGGAGCCGACCTTCAAGCTGTTCTGGTTGTCAGAAATCTTCACGCCCTGGTTGGTACGCAAAGCCTGGCCGGTGGCATCGGAGCGAAAGGCTTCCAGGGCCTGCAGCTTGGCGTTGGTATTGCCGCGGTCCAGGGTATCGGTCCCCGCGAGTTCGCTCTTGGACGGGGTAGCTGGCTTCTTGGTGCTCATCAGTCAAAACTCCTTATTCAAAGTGGCCAGAGCGTTCCCCGGCTCGTTTGAGCAAAACCCCAGGCACGGCACCTGGGAAATTGAGTTGCTTAAGTAGGGACTGACAGGGTTTTGCGCCGTTCCTTTTTTATGACCTTTGATCGCGTTATTGCCAAATCGCTGGTTGGATACGAAATAAATGCTAAGAAACGCTATACGGACAGGCTAAAATGCGCGCCCGGCTAACCGCTGATCCCTTTTCATGCGCCCCACAAGGTTCGCTACGTGATCGAGTTTCAAAACGTCCATAAAACCTACCGTGTCGACGGTAGGGATATCCCCGCGCTGCATCCCACCAGCCTGCGAGTCGAGAACGGCCAGGTGTTCGGCCTGATCGGCCATTCGGGTGCAGGTAAAAGCACGCTGTTGCGCTTGATCAACCGCCTGGAAGAACCCAGCGGCGGTCAGATCACGGTCGATGGCGAAGAAGTCACCGCCCTGGACGCCAACGGCCTGCGTCGTTTCCGTCAGCAGGTCGGCATGATCTTCCAGCACTTCAACCTGCTGGCTTCCAAGACCGTCGCCGACAACGTGGCGCTGCCACTGACCCTGGCCGGCGAAATGTCGCGCAAGGCAATCGACCAACGGGTGGCAGAACTGCTCGCTCGCGTGGGCCTGTCCGAACACGCCAAGAAGTACCCCGCGCAACTCTCCGGCGGCCAAAAGCAACGCGTCGGCATCGCCCGCGCCCTGGCAACCAAGCCGAAGATCCTGCTGTGCGACGAAGCCACCAGCGCCCTCGACCCGCAGACCACCGCGTCGGTCCTGCAATTGCTGGCCGAAATCAATCGCGAGTTGAAACTGACCATCGTGCTGATCACCCATGAAATGGATGTGATCCGTCGCGTATGCGACCAAGTCGCCGTGATGGACGCCGGTGTGATCGTCGAGCAGGGGTCGGTGGCGGATGTGTTCCTGCACCCTAAGCACCCGACCACCAAGCGTTTTGTGCAGGAAGCCGACCAAATCGACGAAAGCGAACAGCGCGATGACTTCGCTCACGTGCCTGGCCGTATCGTGCGCCTGACATTCCAGGGCGAAGCGACTTACGCGCCATTGTTGGGTACCGTCGCGCGCGAGACGGGAGTGGACTACAGCATCCTTGCCGGTCGTATCGATCGCATCAAAGACATTCCCTACGGGCAACTGACTCTGGCCATCACCGGCGGTGATATGGAAGCAGCTTTCGCCCGCTTCACCGCAGCCGACGTGCATATGGAGGTCCTGCGTTAATGGACGTGTTACTGCATTACTTCGATAAGGTGGATTGGGCCGACATTTGGGTCGCCACCGGTGACACCATGCTGATGCTCAGCACCTCACTGCTGTTCACCGTGCTGGTCGGCCTGCCGCTCGGCATCCTGCTCTTCTTGTTCAGCCCACGTCAGTTGCTGGAGCAGAAAGCCACCTACGGCGTTCTGGCGTTTATCGTCAACGCTATACGCTCACTCCCGTTTATCATTCTGCTGATTGTGATGATTCCTACAACGATCTTTATCACCGGCACATCCCTGGGAGTGGCCGGCGCTATTCCGCCGTTGGTGGTAGGCGCCTCGACGTTCTTCGCGCGGCTGGTGGAAACGGCTCTGCGCGAAGTGGATCGCGGCATCATCGAAGCTACGCAAGCCATGGGTGCCACTACTCGGCAGATCATCGTCAAGGCACTTTTGCCCGAGGCGAAGCCTGGCATCATTGCCGCAATCACCGTGACCGCCATTGCACTGGTGGGCTATACCGCCATGGCCGGCGTGGTCGGTGCCGGCGGGTTGGGCGACCTGGCGATCCGCTATGGATACCAGCGTTTCCAGGACGACGTCATGGTCGTCACCGTCATCATGTTGATTGTGCTGGTGCAGATTCTGCAAACCATCGGCGACAAGCTGGTGACACACTATTCTCGAAAATAACGGCCATTGCCGGCCAACTGCCGGCAGATGCCCGAACAAGGAGCTTGCTGGATGAAAAAACTACTGGTTGCTTTCGCCGCCGTTGCCGCGTTTTCCGCTCACGCGGCCGAGACCCTCACCGTCGCGGCCTCGCCGGTGCCCCACGCGGAAATCCTCGAATTCGTGAAGCCGGCCCTGGCTAAAGAAGGCGTGGACCTCGAGGTCAAGGTGTTCACCGATTACGTGCAGCCCAACGTACAAGTGGCCGAGAAGCGCCTGGACGCCAACTTCTTCCAGCACCAACCGTACCTCGATGAGTTCAACAAGACCAAGGGCACTCACTTGGTAAGCGTGGGCGGGGTACACCTGGAGCCCCTGGGTGCTTACTCCAGCAAGTACAAAAAAATGGACGAGCTGCCAAGCGGCGCCAACGTCGTGATCCCTAACGACGCCACCAACGGCGGCCGCGCCCTGCTGCTTCTGGCCAACAACGGCCTGATCACCCTGAAGGACCCAACCAACATCCTGTCGACCATCAAAGACATTACCGCCAACCCGAAAAACCTGAAGTTCCGCGAACTGGAAGCCGCCACCCTGCCACGCGTATTGACCCAGGTCGACCTGGCGCTGATCAACACCAACTACGCCCTGGAAGCCAAGCTGGACCCTGCCAAGGACGCCCTGTTGATCGAAGGCAGCGACTCGCCGTATGTGAACATCCTAGTCACCCGCGAAGACAACAAGGACGCGGACGCCGTGAAGAAACTGATCGCCGCGCTGCATACCCCTGAGGTGAAGCAATTCATCGAAGAAAAATACAAAGGTGCGATCAAGCCGGCTTTCTGATCCTGAAGAAACAAACTGATCCCCAGTCCACTGGCGATCGACAATTTGGGAGGGGGCTTGCTCCCGATAGCAGTGCTTCAGTCGGCATCTACATCGACTGACACCTGCTATCGGGGGCAAGCCCCCTCCCACATTAGGTTTGTGCAAGACTCGAATGTGCTAATCGACGACCAACCGTGGTTCAGTGCCTCTGACATCGGCCACCCGATGGGCTTGCATCTCAATTCAGCATTACGGCGTGAACTCGATCCCAATCAACAGCAGACGCTGGCCCCGACCCCTCAGGCAACACAAAGCAAATGTGGGGGGGGGCTTGCCCCCGATGGCAATGCTTCAGTCGACATCTACATCGACTGACACTCTGCTATCGGCCAAGCAAGCCCCCCCACATTTTTTGTGTCGGCTACTACTGACGCTGTAACAACCCTGGTAATTGCGCCACCAGCTTCTGGTTGTTCAACGGCGCGCGGATAAAACCACGTTGCGTTCCGTCCGGGCCGATCAGCGCGAGGTTACCGCTGTGATCGACGGTGTAGTTCGGCTTGCTGGTATCGGCCGGGATGAACGGGATACTCACGGCGTTCGAGACCTTCTGCACCTCAGCCACATTTGCGCCGGTCAAACCCTGGAATTGCGGATCGAAATAGCCCAGGTACTGCTTGAGCTGGGTCGGAGTGTCGCGGTTGGGGTCGACACTCACCAGGATCACCTGAAGCTTATCCACAACGTCCTTGGGCAGTTCGCTCTTGATCTGGCGCAGTTGAGCAAGGGTGGTAGGGCAAATGTCCGGGCAGAAGGTGTAGCCGAAGAACAGCAGGCTCCACTTACCCTTCAATTCATTGATCACCACCGGCTGGCCGTCCTGATTGGTCATGGTCACCGGCGGCAGCGCGCGGCTTTGCGGCAGCAGGATGATGCCGGCGTCGATCAGCGCGGTGGGGTCGCCCTGGCCTTTGCCGTTGAGCACTTTGTTAACGGTCAGGCCCATGATCAACGCGACGATGGCCACCAGGATAAAGACGGTTTTTTGAGTTCGAGTCATAGGTTCAACAGTAAGTAGTGGTCTACGAGCAGCGCGATAAACAGTAGGAACAGGTACCAGATAGAGTACTTGAAGGTGTTGATCGCCGCGTGCGGCCGACCGCCACGGTACAACACCCAGGCCCATTGCAGAAAGCGCGCACCCAAGACCAGCGCGCAACCCAGGTAGAGCGGGCCGCTCATGTGGATCACGTAGGGCATCAGGCTCACTGCCAGTAGGGCGAAGGTATAAAGCAGAATATGCACCTTGGTGTAATGCTCGCCGTGGGTTACCGGCAGCATCGGAATATCGGCCTTGGCGTACTCCTCTTTGCGGTGAATGGCCAAAGCCCAGAAGTGTGGCGGGGTCCAGGCGAAGATAATCAGCACCAGCAGCAGCGGTTCGGCGCTGACATGCCCAGTGACGGCAACCCAGCCCAGTAGCGGTGGCGCCGCTCCGGCCAAACCGCCGATAACGATATTCTGCGGCGTAGCGCGCTTGAGAAACCCGGTATAGATCACCGCATACCCCAACAACGATGCCAAGGTCAGCCATGCCGCCAGCGGATTGGTGAACGCCAGCAGCAGCGTCAGCCCAGCCACTGACAACACCAACGCAAAGGCCAGGGCGGCCACAGGCTGCACGCGCCCCTGGGCCAACGGGCGCTTATGGGTGCGAGCCATCACAGCGTCGATCCGCCGGTCCACCACGTGGTTGATCGCCGCCGCGCCGCCTGCACACAGAGCGATCCCCAGATTGCCGAAAATCAGCACCGTCCACGGCACGCCAGCGCGGGTCGCGAGAAACATACCGACCAGGGAAGTGATCAACATCAGCACCACCACTTTCGGCTTGGTCAGCTCCAGATAGTCGCGCCAGAGCGCCTGGTCGTGCCGCGCGCCGGTCAAGGTCGCCATGGCATTTCTCCTTTAAGGGTGGTCAGGCCCGATATCTGTTTGCGCGGGATAAAGCGCCAGCCGAACGGCCGCTGACTGCGCACCCGTACCAGGCTGGTACGCGCGTGGTAATTGACCAGCACCAGCGTCAGCAACAACCCGGCGCCACCGGCGTTATGGGCCACGGCCACCGGCAGCGGCAGATGGAAATACACATTGCTCAAGCCCAGGCCGATTTGCGCGGCCAAGGCAATCAGCAACAGGCCCGCCAGTCGCGTCATGCCCACCGCGCGCAGTTGCCAGGCCAAACCGAGCAGGGCCAAGGTGACGATGACCGCGCCCAAGCGGTGGGTCAGGTGAATCGCCGTACGCGCCTCGCTGTCGAGCTGCCCGCCCAGGTAGTTCGGGCCGATATGTTGGGTCAGGTGAAAACCGTTGGCAAAGTCCGCCGCCGGCCACCATTGACCGTGGCAGGTGGGCAGGTCGATACAGGCCACGGCCGCATAGTTGGAACTTACCCAGCCGCCCAGCGCGATCTGGCCGATCACCAACACCAGCCCGGCCGTGGCCCAATATTGCAGGCGCTTCGGCACGATCAACGCCGGTAACACTCCCGACAAACGCAGGGTCAGCAAAAACAGCAGGCTCAGGGTGGCAAAGCCGCCCAGCAAGTGCCCTGTGACCACTTGCGGCCACAGCTTCAATGTCACCGTCCACATACCAAACGCCGCCTGGGCGAATACCACGGCGAGCAGAAACAGCGGCAACTTCACCGGCTGTCCGGGATCGCGCCGATGGCTCCAGCACCGCGCCGCCAACACGCCGATCAGCAGCCCCAAGGTGCCGGCGAAGTAGCGATGGATCATCTCGCTCCAGCCTTTGTCGGCCTCCACCGGCGTGTCGGGAAAATGCAATTCGGCATGGGCCAGTTGGGCTTCACTGTTGGGCACCCCAATAAAACCGTAGCAACCGGGCCAATCCGGGCAGCCGAGACCGGCGTGGGTCAGGCGGGTATAGGCACCCAGCAGCACGACGATCAGCGCCAGCAGGGTGGCAAACAACGCGAGGCGAAATCCAGGTTTGGCCATGACGATGCCCTTATCCGATGTTGGACAGTTTCAACAGATGACGCAGGTCGTTGAGCAGATCCTTGCCCTTGACCGTGGCGTCATAGCGCAGCACCAGGTTGCCGTGGGGATCGACGATCCAAAGCTGCGCGTCCCCCGGCGCAGCGGCGTTTTTGCCGAAGGTCGACAGGTCCAGCGCGTAGCGTTGCAACTGGGGGTATTCGGCCTTGAGCTTGGCGTCATAGTCAGTGCTCAAAGGTTGCGCGCTGGCCAGGGCATGACTGGCGCGCGAAGCATCGCGGCCCAGGCCAATCTGCAGTTGCCGCGCCAGGTACACCAGTTGCTGGCAGTCGGCGGCGCAGGCCGTGGGTGCCGTAACCAGCAGTTGCCAGCGCTGCTCGTCGGCCTGCACGCCGATGTCGGCGCGGGTCTGACCATCACCAATCAGCTCGCCGTGATAGCTGCGACTGTCAGGCACCCAGAACTGCAGCTTGTACATGAGTGTGGCCAACACCATCGGGCCGATGACCATCAGCAGAATCAGGATCAACTGCCAGCGGCCTTTGCGGCGGTCGGGCAGCTCAGACATGTTGGGTGGATTCATGGCCGCTCTCATGGGGCTTCTCCTTTTTTGTGTGGTGCCATCCGAGATAGAGATAAAGCGCCAGCAACGCCAAGACCATGGCGAACCACTGCACGGCATACGCCAGATGTTTTTCCGGGCCCATGGCCACGACCGGCCAGCGGGTTTCGTACGTGCCCGGGCCGGGTTCGGCGCGCAACTCGTAGGCATACCCGCTGCGACCCAGCTCGGCCCACAACGCGGAGGGGTGCAGCGCGGTGAGCAAGCGCGGCCAATTGGACGCCACCGGGTCGGCCTGCAATTGGAAGGTTTCGCCCGGCGCCACGTACACCCAGGCGTCGAGATTCACCGGTTGTTCAGGGGTGGTGAAGGCCGGCGGGGTGCGCCGGTCCGGCCAGGGCAGCCAGCCGCGATTGAGCAACAGCCACAGACCGCTGGCCTGGTCATGGAAGGGTTGCAGCAGCTCGACACCGGCCTTGCCATCGCGCATGCGGTTGTCGAGCAGTACGCTGTGCTCGGCATCGAACTGCCCGCGCAGGTGAACCCGACGAAACGCAGGGTCTGCGAGCGCCGCGAGCTGGTCACCATGGATCGGTTCGGCCGCACGGCGCTCGGCATAGCTGTCCACCAGCACCTGCTTTTCCTGGCCGCGAGACAGCTGCCAGCATCCCAGCCCCACCATCAGCGGCAGCAGCACAAGCACTACCACCGTCGGCGCAATACCGGGACGAAAGCGCTGCCAGGCACTGGCTATACTGGATCTCATCGCCCCTCCCCTCGAAAGCCCAGGAGCCGCACCATGCTCAAAGCAGCTATTGCCCTGATGCTGATCGCGACCGTCGTGAGCCTGTTCAGTGGCTTGTTCTTTCTGGTCAAGGACGAGGGCCACTCCAACCGCCTCGTCACTGCCCTGACCGTGCGCGTGGTGCTGGCCGTGATCACCCTCGGCTTGATTACCTGGGGCTTTTTCAGCGGCCAGTTGGTGTCGCACGCGCCGTGGTGAAACGCCCTACAGCACGTAAACGAAGAAAAACAGGCCGATCCATACCACATCCACAAAGTGCCAATACCAACTGGCCGCTTCGAAGCCGAACTGGTGCTCGGCATTGAAATGCCCGCGCAGGATGCGCATCAGCATCACAAACAGAATGATCGTGCCGATGGTCACGTGGGCGCCGTGAAAACCGGTGAGCATAAAGAAGGTCGCGCCATACACGCCCGAGCCCAAAGTCAGACCCAGCTCTTTATAGGCGTGGATATATTCCTCAGCCTGGAACCCCAGGAACGCCAAGCCCAGCAGCACGGTGATCGCCAGCCAGAGTTTCAGAGCACCGCGATGGCCTTTACGCAGGGCATGGTGGGCAATGGTGATGGTCACGCTGGAACTGACCAGCAGGATCGTATTGACCAACGGCAAGCCCCACGGGCTGATAGTGCCCTCCGGCGCTGGATAGAGTTTCGGGTCCGGGTTGTTGAGCAACGGCCAGGCAAACTCGAAGTTCGGCCACAGCATATGCGCGATGCCCTTAGGACCTTCGCCCGCCAACGCCGGACCGGACACATGCCGCACATAGAACAGCGCACCGAAGAACGCGATAAAGAACATCACTTCGGAAAAGATGAACCAACTCATGCCCCAGCGGAACGAGCGGTCCATCTGCGAACTGTACAAACCGGCGCGACTTTCCTTGATCACCGCGCCGAACCAGCCGAACAGCATGTAGGCCAACAGCAGGCCACCGACGAAAAAGATCCACGGCCCGTGGGATTCCGGGCGCGCGGCCTTGAGATCGTTAAACCACAGGCCCAGGCCGTACACGGTGATCAACAGGCCGAACGTGGCAATTATTGGCCATTTGCTTTGCGCTGGTACGTAGTACGTATCATGAGTCGACATGTATTCGCTCTCCTGATTGAGCGGGCAAACAGTAGCTAGCCGCCGCTATGGGCAGCCACGGGCGGTTGGCGCGCAGTGATATCGAACAGCGTGTACGCCAGGGTCAAATGCTTTACATCCTTGGGCATGTCGCGATCGACAATGAAACGCACGGGCATTTCGATGCGCTCGCCAGGCTGTAGCACTTGCTGGGTGAAGCAAAAACACTCGGTTTTGTGGAAATACACCGCCGCTTCGGCCGGGGAAATGCTCGGAATCGCCTGGGCAGTCATTGGTATATTGCTGGGGTTGTAGGCCACGAACAGCATCTCGTTGACCGCCCCAGGGTGGACCACCAGTTCATCGGCCTTGGAGCGAAACTCCCAGACCATGTCGATGGCATTGGTGGCCAGAAACTGCACGCGCACCTGGCGCGACGGGTCCACTACCTGCGAGCCCTCATACTGCCCTGCGGTCTTGCCGTTGATGCCGAACGCCTTGCACATCACGTCGTAGATGGGCACCAGGGCGAACCCGAAGGCGAACATCGCCACCACCAGGATCAACAGCCGGGTGACCAGGCGCTTGAGGGGCACGGGGTCAGCCATGACGTCCACCTGCTGCGTTGCAAACCAGGGTGATGTCGGCTGGCATACCATCATCGGGGGCAAGCCCCCTCCCACAGGGGATTAGCGTCTTCATTTGACCTCCGGCGGCGTGGTGAAGGTGTGGTACGGCGCCGGCGATGGAATGCTCCATTCCAACCCTTCGGCGCCATCCCACGGTTTGGCCGGTGCCGGTGGGCCGCCACGGATGCACTTGATCACGATAAACAGGAAGAAGATTTGCGTGGCGCCGAACATAAACGCGCCGATCGACGAGACCATGTTGAAGTCGGCGAACTGCAGGTTGTAGTCCGGCACCCGCCGCGGCATGCCCGCCAGGCCCACGAAGTGCATCGGGAAGAACGCCATGTTCATGCCCACGAAAGACAGCCAGAAGTGCAGCTTGCCCAGGGTTTCGTCGTACATATGGCCGGTCCATTTCGGCAGCCAGTAGTACGCCGAGGCGAAGATGCCGAAGATCGCGCCGGGCACCAGTACGTAATGGAAGTGCGCCACCACGAAGTAGGTGTCGTGGTACTGGAAGTCCGCCGGCGCAATCGCCAGCATCAGGCCGGAGAAGCCGCCGATGGTGAACAGAATCACGAAGGCCACGGCAAACAGCATCGGCGTCTCGAAGGTCAGCGAGCCTTGCCACATGGTGCTGACCCAGTTGAACACCTTCACCCCCGTGGGCACGGCGATCAGCAACGTGGCGTACATAAAGAACAACTCGCCCACCAGCGGAATGCCCACCACGAACATGTGGTGCGCCCACACGATAAACGACAGAAACGCGATGCTCGCCGTGGCGTAGACCATCGAGGTGTAACCGAACAATGGCTTGCGCGAGAAGGTCGGGATGATCGAGCTGACGGCGCCGAAGGCCGGCAGGATCATGATGTACACCTCAGGGTGGCCGAAGAACCAAAACACATGCTGGAACAGCACCGGATCACCGCCACCGGCGGCACTGAAGAAGCTGGTACCGAAGTGGATATCCATCAGCATCATGGTCACACAGCCGGCCAGCACCGGCATGACCGCGATCAGCAGGAACGCGGTGATCAACCAGGTCCACACGAACAGCGGCATCTTCATCAATGTCATGCCGGGCGCACGCAGGTTGAGGATGGTAGCGACCACGTTGATCGCACCCATGATCGAACTGATGCCCATCAGGTGAATCGCGAAGATGAAGAACGTCACGCTTTCCGGCGCATAGGTCGTGGAGAGCGGCGCGTAGAAGGTCCAGCCGAAATTCGGCCCACCGCCTGGCGTGAACAAGGTCGACACCAACAACAGGAACGCCGCCGGCAACAGCCAGAAACTGAAGTTATTCATGCGCGGCAGGGCCATGTCGGGGGCGCCGATCATTAGCGGAATCATCCAGTTGGCCAGGCCGACAAATGCCGGCATCACCGCGCCGAACACCATGATCAGGCCGTGCATGGTGGTCATCTGGTTGAAGAACGCGGGTTCCACAATTTGCAAACCCGGTTGGAATAACTCGGCGCGAATCACCATGGCGAAGGAGCCGCCCAACAAGAACATGGTGAAGGCAAACCACAGGTACATCGTGCCGATGTCTTTATGGTTGGTGGTCAGCACCCAGCGCATCAAACCTTTGGCGGGGCCGTGGGCATGGTCACTGGCGTGGCCATGGTCATCGATCACAGCGCTCATGGCCGTTCTCCTGCAAACGAAGGGGCGGGGCGGTTCAGGGCATTTGCAATGAAAGGAGTCATTTGCTTTCCGCCTGCTTGATGGCCAACACGTCTTTAGGCGTGACCATGTCGCCTTTGTTGTTGCCCCAGGCGTTGCGCTCGTAAGTCACTACGGCGGCGATATCAACTTCCGAGAGCTGCTTGCCGAACGCGGCCATCGCGGTTCCCGGCTTACCGTGATACACGATGCTCAGGTGATCGGCCGCAGGCCCCGTGGCGATCTTCGAGCCCTTGAGCGCCGGGAACATCGGCGGCAGGCCCTGGCCCTCGGCCTGGTGGCAGGCCACACAGGTGGTGTGATAGACCTTGTCGCCACGAGCCACCAGCTCGTCGAGGGTCCACTCTTTGGATGTCAGCTCCTTAAGCTTGGCGGCTTCGGCCTTGCGCTCGCCCAGCCAGGTGTCGTAGTCGGCCTTGGACTTGACCTCCACCACGATGGGCATGAAACCGTGGTCCTTGCCGCACAGCTCGGCGCATTGGCCACGGTAGAGGCCGGGCTTCTCGACGCGGGTCCAGGCTTCGTTGACGAACCCCGGAATGGCATCGCGCTTGACGGCGAAGGCCGGCACCCACCAGGAATGGATCACGTCGGCGGCCGTCACCAGAAAGCGCACCTTGGCGCCCACCGGCAGCACCAGCGGCTGGTCGACTTCCAGCAGATAATGCTCGCCCTTGGTAGCCTGGTTACGGATCTGTTCGGCGGGTGTGGCCAGGTTGCTGAAGAACTCCACATCCTGGCCCAGGTATTTGTAGTGCCACTTCCACTGATAGCCGGTGACTTGGATATCGATATCCGATTCACTGCTGTCGTAGATATTGATCAGGGTCTTGGTGGCCGGGATGGCCATCGCGATCAGGATCAGCAGAGGGACCACGGTCCAGAGGATTTCCACGGTGGTGCTCTCGTGGAACTTGGCGGCGACCTGCCCGGTGGAGCGGCGGTGGACCATCATCGACCAGAACATGGCGCCGAACACGACGATGCCGATCACCACACAGATCCAGAAAATGGTCATATGCAGGTCGAACACAGCGTGACTGACTTCTGTCGCCCCTGGCGCCATATTCGTGGTCCAAGCGGCGTGCGCCTGGCCGAATACCGACCACAACAGGAGGCCCATCCAAACGTGTGGATGTCGCATCATTGCGGGTTCCCCTTATCGTTCTTGTTATCCCGCCGGTTTGCACCTGCGTCGAAGGGAGCGGCTTCCATACTGCTTACAACCGCTTAGCCTTGCCTGCTTATGCAGTCTGGCGTCATCAGCTAATCGCGTACAAATCCGAGTATAGACAGGGTCTGCAACCCCGCAATGTGTAGGGGCAAATGAGCCGAAAAGGCTGGGTGGAAACCCAATGGAAGCGGGGAGCGGAATCGTTTTTCCGACGAACGATGGCTATCCGATATAACGCCTGCGTATAACCGTGAAATAATTATGACAAATGCATCTGAGGCTCTCGTATAAACGAGCTACCTTATGCTCTTTCTTCTTATGCCTGCACTACTGGAGCGTTCATGAACACCGCCGCATTGCGCGAGCAGATTTCCCGTGCCCATCAACACG
Source organism: Pseudomonas sp. S4_EA_1b (assembly GCF_016307435.1). NCBI lineage: Bacteria > Pseudomonadati > Pseudomonadota > Gammaproteobacteria > Pseudomonadales > Pseudomonadaceae > Pseudomonas > Pseudomonas sp. S4_EA_1b. The sequence continues at coordinate 60,342 of NZ_JAEILC010000048.1, forward strand.
AGACCGAAACGGGCCAGCTGGGTTGCCAGCTGGAAAAACAATTGCCGCACCTGCATTCGGCCATTTCCCTGGCTGACGGTGATCACGTCGCCATCATGACCCGCTTTGTCACTGCCTACATCGACCTCGTGCCGGACCTGCTGGATGCGGCCAACGAGGTGGCGCGCGAGGCCGGTATCGAAAGTCAGATCAAACCCGTCCTGAAGATCGCCGAGCATTTTTTCCTGCAACCCCCCGCTTTGCTGCAAGGCCACGAAGAGCTCGACGGTCTGCTGGATGAAGCGTACCTGGCCCATCGTCTGGTGGAAGAGGTCAACGACTTGTATATCAAGCACTTTGGCCAGCCATTGATTCCGGTGGATATCACCGTCGCCAACGTGATCGCCCATCAGTTGATCGGCGAGGCATTCGCCAACCAGCTGGATGAAGCCGTACACCACGCCGTGGATGAAATGCTCAACGAAGACAGCTTTGCGCTGGAGTCTGTGGAGACCTATCGCGAGCAGCTCAAAAGCCCGGAAACGGAAGCCGCGTGGAAGCGCTGGCCGTGCCTGTCGCGCCAGTTGGGTGTTGAGCTGGAGCTGGATCAGCCGGCTTGAACTTTCAATCTAATGCGGGAGGGTGGTAACCCTCTCCCGCATTTGATCCGGCTCCGTCAGCCGATAGAGGGTGCCGAGCCGATCCCCGTCGTCGTCCTGATTCGGCCTTCGAGCCTGCGCTTCAACCCCCGCGCCTCAATCACCAACTTCGACCCTTTGGCCGCATTTGCCCGGCCCCATTCTTCCAGCAACTCCAGGCAGGAATGGTCGATGTAGCTCAGGTTGTTAAGCGGCACATGCACCGTGGTGCCGGTAGGCACGGTCGACAGCACTTGAGTCAGCGCCGGGACTTTGAGAAACGTCGCCGCGCCAATCAACCGCAGTTCCATCTCGCCGTCCTGAGGCAGATCGATCAGGCTGACTTTCAAGCGCGACGCCTTGAACGCCAGCTTGACCAGGGTCAGCCCGAAGCCCACCAGCACACCCGTCAGCAAGTCGGTGAAGATGATTGCCAGCGCTGTGGCGGCATAGGTGAACATCGGCATCCGTCCGTAGCGTCCCAGCGCCTTGAACGCCTTGACGTCCACCAGCTTGATCCCGGTGTACACCAGCACACCCGCCAGGCTTGCGACCGGAATGCTTTGCAGCACACTCGACAGCAGCAGCACAAAACCCAGCAGCCACACGCCGTGGAACATCGCCGACAGCCGCGTGGTAGCGCCTGCTTGGACGTTAGCCGAACTGCGCACAATCACACCGGTCATCGGCAGGGCGCCCACCAGACCACACAGCATGTTGCCTACACCTTGGGCAGATAATTCCTTATCAAAATCGGAACGTTGACCACTGTGCATGCGATCCACAGCCGCCGCGGAGAGCAGGGTTTCGGCGCTGGCAATGAAAGCAACGGCGAACGCGGCGATCAGCAGTTGGGGGTCAGCCAGGTTGAGCAGGTCGCTGGGGCGCAACCAGTCGATGGCATCGGCGAGGTTCTCCGGCACCTCCACCCGCTTGACCTGCAGCGCCAGCACCAGGCTGGTGACCGTCGCCAGGCCAACACCGAGCAAGGCTCCCGGCACGAATCGTAGTGACTGCGGGCGCAGTTTGTCCCACAGGTACATCACCAGCATGGTGGACAAACCAAGCAGTCCCGCTTGCCAGCCGAGGCCACCGCCAAGGGTGGGGATCGCCTCGGCCAGCGCGGCCGGGAAGCCCGCCAGGTTATCCAGCCCTGAAGGCTTGGGCGCGGCGTCGAGCATCACATGGACCTGCGACAGCACAATCAGCACGCCAATCCCCGCCAGCATGCCGTAGACCACCGCCGGTGCGGTCACACGAAACCAGCAGCCCAGGCGCAATCGTCCGGCCACCAGTTGCAGGAAACCCGCCAGCAGCAGGATAGGCCCGAGCATCAGCATGCCGTGCTGGCGCACCAACTCGAACACCAGCACTGCCAAACCCGCCGCCGGACCGCTGACTTGCAACGGCGACCCCGCCAGCCAGCCCACCACCAGGCCACCGATGATGCCGGTGATCAGGCCCTTGGCCGGCGGCATGCCGGACGCAATGGCGATGCCCATGCACAGGGGCAGGGCGACCAGAAACACAACCACCGAAGCGAGCAGCTCCCGTGGCAGTACAGCTTTCAATTGAGCAGCACGCATGATGGCTCTCCCGAGGCATTCGCCGGGCGCGGTAAAGCCTGGCTGCGTCCATGGCAGCCACCGCTTTACCCGGCAGGGAAGTGTTTTAGAAGCGCGCTTTAGGCGTCGCGCAAGGGATAGGTCCGGAACCGCTCAACGGTCGGAACGCTGATTGCTCCGCGTCGTACGCGCGAATTTCACTGGTCTCGATGTTGTAAATCCAGCCGTGGATAAACAATTGACCGTTGGCCATGCGCGAAGCCACCGAAGGGTGGGTGCGCAAATGCTGCAACTGGGCGATGACGTTTTCTTCGGTCAGCACCTTCATGCTCTCGCCTTCATTGGCGCAGTCGCAGTTGTCATGAACCATGGCCTTGGCGACCTCGGCGTGCCGCAGCCAGGCCCTGACCGTGGGCATTTTCTCCAAGCTGTCGGGGTTGAGCACCGCGCGCATGGCGCCGCAATCGGAATGCCCGCAGACGATGATGTGCTGTACACCCAGGGCAAGCACCGCGTACTCGATCGCCGTGGAAACACCGCCGTTCATCTGCCCGTAAGGGGGCACCACATTACCGACGTTACGGGTAACGAACAGGTCGCCGGGCGAGCTTTGGGTGATCAATTCAGGGACGATGCGCGAGTCTGCGCAGGTGATGAACATCGCTCTTGGGCTCTGGGCCGTGGCGAGTTTCTTGAAGAGTTCTTCCTGCTGAGGGAAGACGTCGTGATGGAAATGCAAAAAACCGTCAACGATATGTTGCAACGCTGCATCGGCGGATTCTGCCACCTGAGGGGCTGATGCCGACGCAGCCAACGGCTGTTTATCCTTGTCACTCATGATTCATCCTCTTAATTAATGCAGGGGAGTTTTCAGGTCAGTTCGACGCCTGGCTAGTGGAATAGTTGTAAACCCCCACGGACTCCAGGGCCGACTCATCAGTCACTCGCTGAACAAGGTAACCATCGAAACTTAACTCAAACTGAATGAACCGCTCTAGATCGCGGGTTTCAGTGATGTCAAAACGCGACTATTCCTACAGGAATGGTGCATCCGTCCCAGCCAGTCTACAACAATGCCATTTGTCGGCCAGGTGGACAGAACGCCTCGCAATCCAGATTGAAGCCTTCCCGACGATTCAGACCCAAACGCTTGATCGCTTTGCTGAAGCGCTGGGCCAGTAGATCGGCAAACGGCCCTTCACCACGCATGCGCACGCCGAAACGGCTGTCATACACCTCTCCGCCGCGCACCTGGCGCACCAGGCTCATCACATGGGCCGCGCGCTGCGGATAATGCGCCGCCAGCCATTCTTCGAACAGCGGCGCCACCTCCAACGGCAAGCGCAGCATCATGTAGGCCGCGCTCTGGGCACCGGCGGCATGGGCTTCGCTCAGCAGGCTTTCCAGCTCGCTGTCGTTGATCATCGGGATCATCGGCGAACACAGCACGCCCACCGGGACCCCCGCCTCACGCATCACCCGAATCGCTCGCAGACGCGCCTTGGGCGCCGCCGTGCGTGGCTCCAGGATGCGCTTGAGCTCATCGTCCAGGCTGGTGAGGCTGATCATCACCGCCACCAGACGCTGGCGCGCCAACTCGGTGAGCAAGTCCAGATCGCGCAGGATCAGCGAGCCCTTGGTGATGATGGTCACCGGGTGCCGGTATCGCAGCAACACTTCCAGGATCTGTCGGGTGATGCGGTGCTCGCGCTCGATGGGTTGGTAGGGATCGGTGTTGGAACCGAGGTTAATCGGCGCACACACATAGCCCGGTTTCGACAGCTGCTGCTCCAGCACCTGGGCGGCATTGTGCTTGGCGATCAGACGGGTTTCGAAATCCAGCCCTGGGGACATGTCCCAATAGGCATGGCTGGGCCGCGCGTAGCAGTAGATACAGCCGTGCTCGCAGCCACGATAAGGGTTGATCGAGCGGTCGAACGGCAAGTCTGGTGAGTTGTTGCGCGTGATGATGGTCTTGGCCGTCTCGATACGCACTTCGGTGCCCTGGGTCGGCGGTACTTCCTGATGCCAACCGTCATCCTCGACCACGCTGACCGTGGGCGCAAAGCGGTTGTGCAGGTTGGTGGCCGTGCCCCGGCCCCGGGGTGGCAGCGCAGTCGACATAAGAACGCCTCGATACTGTTTTTATATACAGTATCGAGGCGCAAGGTGTCTGACCAGTGCCGTTTGGCGGTCAATGCAAGATCAGTGCTTTTTCGTCACTTGCCCCAGGTCATCGCCGGAGGTGGTGCGCATGTCGTCTTTGCGCAGGTCCGCCACGTCGCTGGCCTTGACTGGCCCACCTTGGTTGCCCCAACTGCCCCGGATAAAGCTCACCACATCCGCCACTTCCTGGTCCGACAGACGCCAGGCGAACGCCGGCATGGTGAAGGTGGACGGTGCCGCGTGGGTGGCCGGTAATGTGCCGCCGTTCAACACGATGTTGATCAGCGACGTCGCATCCGCCGTCTGCAACACCGGGTTGCCCGCCAGCGCCGGGAACACCCGCGTATAACCATGCCCGTCGGTACGGTGGCAGGCCGCGCAGTTGTCGATATACACCGACGCACCCCGCTGGCTGTCGTCGCCTTTCCACAGGGCTTGCGCCACCTGCTTGTCGTACTGGTGCGGCTGATCCTTGGGATCCACCGCCGGTAGACTCTTGAGGTACCGGGCGATAGCGGTCAGGTCGTCTTGCGACAGGTATTGCATGCTGTGCACGACCACATCGCTCATGCCGCCAAACACCGCGCTGCGGTCACTGCGACCGGTCTTGAGGAATTGCACCAGTTGCTCTTCGCTCCAGCTGCCGAGCCCATCCTTGTGGTCGCCGCGCAGGCTTTTGGCGATCCAACCTTCCAACGGCGCACTGCCGGACAGAAACGCGCTGCCGTCCTGAGCACTCAGGGCTTTTTCCTGCATGGTCAGGGCGCGCGGCGTATGGCATGCGCCACAGTGGCCAAGGCCCTCCACCAGATAGGCGCCGCGACTGATCACCGGGTCGGAGCCCGCTACGGCCTGATAATCCTCAACGGCCGGCGCAAACATCCAGCGCCACGCCGTCAACGGCCAGCGCATGCTCAAGGGCCAGGGAATATCGCTGTCCTTGTTCGCTTGGGCGACCGGTTCGACGCCTTTCATGAAATACGCGTACAACGCCTGCATATCGCTTTCGCTGACACGAGCGTAAGACGGGTAGGGCATGGCTGGGTAAAGCGTACTACCGCTTTTGGCGACGCCATGGCGCACGGCCTTGTCGAAGTCCTCGAAGCTGTAATCACCCAGGCCGGTCTTGTCCGGGGTGATGTTGGTGGAATAGATCACACCGATGGGGGTTTCCATCGGCAGGCCACCGGCAAAGGGTTTGCCGCCCTTGGCGGTGTGGCAGGCCACGCAGTCACCGGCGCGGGCCAGGTACTCGCCTTGCTTGATCAGGTCGGTTTCAGCGGCGCTGATCGAGCAACTGCTGAGCAGCGCCAAGGTCGCGATAACAAATGCTTTCATGGTCATCGCTCCTTATGCCTGAACCAGCGGGCCGGGGTTTTTCAGGTACTGCTCGCGGATCGCTCGGGCCGACCAGTAGGTCAGCGCCGCCACCAGGCCGGTAGGGTTGTAACCCAAGCCTTGTGGGAAAGCGGATGCGCCCGGGACAAATACGTTGTGCACATCCCAGGACTGCAGGTAGCGGTTGACCGCGCTGGTTTTCGGGTCGGTGCCCATGATCGCGCCACCGTTGAGGTGGGTGGTCTGGTAGGACGCGGTATTGAAGTGCTCACCGACCTTCTTGCCCAGCAGAGCGATCGCCTTGGGGTTCATGGCCTGCGCCACCTTGCCCATTTTCTCGACCATGAAGCGGTTCATTTTGATGTCGTTTTCCTGCCAGTCGAATGTCATCCGCAGCAGTGGCAGGCCGTAGGCATCGCGATATACCGGGTCCAGATCCAGGTAGTTGCCCCGGTAGGATTGATGAGCGCCGTGGGCATCCATTGACACCTGATGGGTGTAGTAATCGGCGGTGGCGCGCTTCCACGCACTGCCCCAGGCGGGGGTGCCCGGCGGGTTGGACGTACCTGCGATCGGCCGGCTGCCGGCCTGGTTGACCCACATCGGCGAACCGCCCACAAAGCCGTGGGGGCCGTGGTCGAAGTTGTCGGCGTTGAAGTCATCAATGGCCACGCCGTTGCCGCCGGCACCGATGAAATTGTTGGTGTGGGTGTCCTTGTCAAAGAACGCTTTGATGGTGGCCATGTTCTGGTAAGCGAAGTTCTTGCCGACCACGCCTTCGCCGCTGATCGGGTCGTAGGGCTTGCCGATACCCGATAACAGCATCAAACGCACGTTATGGAACTGGAACGCACCGAGGATTACCAGGTCCGCCGGCTGCTCGCACTCGCGGCCCTGGCCGTCGATGTAGGTCACACCGGTGGCCTTGCGCTTGGTGCTGTCGAGGTTGACCTTGAGTACGTGGGAATTGGGCCGCAATTCGAAATTCGGCACCTGCCGCAGGGCCGGCAGGATGTTCACGTTCGGCGACGCCTTGGAGTACATGTAGCACACGTAGCCACTGCAGAAACCGCAGAAGTTGCACGGCCCCATTTGCGCACCGTAGGGGTTGGTATAAGGCCCCGACGTGTTGGCCGACGGCAGGTTGTAGGGCTTGTAACCCACCTCCGTAGCGGCTTTCTGAAACAGCTGTGCAGAGACGGTATTTTTCTGCGCTTGCAGGGGGAACGGGTTGGAGCGGTCCGGCGCATAAGGGTTGCCGCCGCGCCCTTCGCCCACCAATTGACCTTTGACGGTCCAGGCCTGGCCTGAGGTGCCGAAGACTTTTTCCGCATAGTCGAAGAACGGCTCCAGCTCTTCATAGCTGACGCCGAAGTCCTGGATGGTCATGTCCTTGGGTATGAAGTGCTTGCCGTAGCGCTCTTCGTAGTGGCTGCGCATGCGCAGCTCAATAGGGTCGACGCGAAAATGCACGCCCGACCAGTGCAAGCCCGCACCGCCCACGCCATTACCGGGCAAGAATGCACCGAGCTGCCGATTGGGCAAGGCTACGTCATTCACACTATGGCGAATGGTTACGGTCTCTTTGGAAATATCCTGGAAGAGCTTTTTACGCACGCTGTAGGTCAGTTCGTCGATGACCTGGGGATAGTTGCCGTCGGGGTAGGTGTCCTGCATCGGGCCGCGCTCCAGCGCAACCACGTTCAAGCCCACTTCCGTCAGTTCCTTGGCCATGATCGCGCCGGTCCAGCCAAAGCCTACGATCACTGCATCGACTTTCTTCATGATGGTCGCCACGCTTATGCCCTCTCACCGCGGATGGAAACTGCCGGGAAGGGGTATTGCTCGTTGCGTTCCACCCAATCCATAAAGTCGGCGCGCGCGCCGGGGAAACCGATCAGTGTCCAGCCGACCATGCCTTTATTGCCCCCGTGAATCGGGTCGCAGAAAAATCCTTCTTTGGTGTTCTGCAGTAACAGGTTGAAGAACATCTTCGCCGGCACCGCATCGAAATGGGCCGACACCTCGCCGCCGCCAGCTTCAAGGCGACGCAGCATATCGTCCTGGGTAGCGCTGTCTTGAGCGGCAAAGGCTTTGCCGTTGAATGCCTTCGACCAGGCATCGGTCGCGGCAATGCCCAGGCGATAGATCTCTTTGGGCACCAACTTGCTCTGCCAGCCCATCTCTGGGGCGGCATCGGCGTTGAATGGCCCCTGCATGTACCACAACGCCCCACTGGCATAGGGCGTGTTCATCTGACGGTCGATGTACTCCGGCGCACCCGCTTCAAGGGCGCCGGGACCTTGGGCATCGGCAGGGATCAAGCGCGCGACGGCAGCCTGGATAAACGCCCATTCCTCAGCCGTGAAATAGCTGGGTTCGTAGGCTTTTTCGCTAACCGCTGGCTTGGCCGCGCTGGCCTGCGCCGGCTCAGGCGTGGCCATCAGCATCGAACCACCCAGGCCGGTACTGGCAACCGTGACCACCGGGATCAAGGTCAAGGATTTGCGTAAAAAGTCACGCCGGGGGTTGTCTTGATCTTGATCAGACATGGAGCACCTCATCATGTGGTCACGGATTGAACAGCCGCTTCTGGCGAGCGGCTTGAGCGTCTACAGGGCAATTGGATCCAACTGTTTCAGAGAGATAGAACACAGCTGACATGAATAGTTACGAATGATAGCAGGCTAAGCATCGAGGAAAATCGATTCAGCTGAAAATCACCGGCCACAAAGCCCGCCAAATCACGCTTCTTTGACGACCGACTCACACGGCATTGACCCGACGTCACCCAATCTGAAAGCCATTAGCTCCTTTCGGTTACGTCGACCATGTTGAAACACGCCTTATTTGCGGCTCTCTGCCTCACGCTCGTCAGCCTGTTCGCCACTACCCCCGTGCAGGCCGATGAGATCATCACTTCCGTGCGCTCACCCGAATGGGCGCAACCGATTGATACCCACTACAACTTGCACCAGATGACCCCCACGTTGTACCGCAGTGGCTTACCGGATAGCGGCGCGCTGCCATTGTTGGAAAAGCTGAAGATCGGCACGGTGATCAATTTCCTACCGGAATCCGATGCCACTTGGCTTAAAACAGCCGATATCAAGCAAGTGCAACTGACTTATCGCACCAATCACGTTGATGATTCGGACGTACTGGCGGCGCTACGCGCCATTCAGCAAGCAGAGAGCAACGGCCCAGTGCTGATGCACTGCAAGCATGGTTCGGACCGTACGGGCTTGATGGCAGCGATGTACCGGGTAGTAATTCAAGGGTGGAGCAAAGAAGACGCGCTGAACGAAATGACCCTGGGTGGATTTGGCAACAGTAATGGTTTCAAGGACGGCGTTCGCTACATGATGCGGGCCGATGTCGGCAAATTGCGCACAGCCTTGGCAAACGGAGATTGCAGCACTAGCGCGTTTGCACTGTGTTCGATGAAGGATTGGATCTCCACCTCAAACAAGGAGGGAGCAGATGCAGTAGGGGCGGACGTGATCAAAACAATGCAGCCACGTGAATGACCGCATTGTCTTGAGGCTCTTTGCGAGCCCCCAGCTCCTAAATGATTGCGTGAGGTTTCTTCAGTCTTTTTTCAGCTTTGGGTTCGGAAAGAACTGCACCGCCTGCACCTTCGGATCCGGCACTTTCAGCGCCGAGGTATTGACCCGCGTACCCAGTTCCTTGGGCACCGACAAGCCTTGGTCATTGAGCGTGTCGGTATAGCCGCAGGCCACGCATTCGCGATGGGGCACGTTGTCCTCCGTCCACATTTTCAGCTTGTCCGGCTCGCTGCACGCCGGGCACACAGCCCCGGCGATAAATTGCTTTTTGGTGATTACAGGTCCTTGGCTCATGCTGCTTCCTCGCTCAAGCCGCTGTGACGCAAGAGAGCGTCAATGGAAGGCTCGCGGCCGCGGAAATCGACGAACAGCACCATCGGTGCCTGGGAACCGCCACGCGCCAGGATCGCATCACGGAACGCACGGCCGGTTTCAGCATTGAGCACGCCCTCTTCTTCGAACTTGGAGAAGGCATCCGCCGATAGCACTTCGGCCCATTTGTAGCTGTAGTACCCCGCCGCGTAACCACCGGCGAAGATGTGCGCAAAGCTGTTGGGGAACCGGTTGTAGGCCGGCGGGCGCATGACCGAAACCTCGTCGCGTACTCCTTCAAGCACCTGCGCCACGCTGCGACCATCGCCATGAGTGGCATGCAGTTCGAAGTCGAACAGCGAGAACTCCAGCTGCCGCACCATCATCAGGCCGGATTGGAAGTTCTTCGCCGCAAGCATTTTTTCCAGCAGGTCCTGGGGCAGCGGCTCGCCGGTTTCATAGTGGCCGGAGATCAGCGCCAGACCCTCGGGCTCCCAGCACCAGTTCTCCATGAACTGGCTCGGCAACTCCACCGCATCCCACGCCACACCGTTGATCCCGGAGACACCAGCGTGGTCGACACGGGTCAGCAGGTGGTGCAGGCCGTGACCGAATTCGTGGAACAACGTGGTGACTTCATCGTGGGTCAGCAGAGCAGGCTTGCCGCTGTCGGCCGGGGCGAAGTTGCACACCAGGTTGGCCACCGGGCTTTGCAGCACGCCATCGATGGTGCGACGACGGTCGCGCGCGCCGTCCATCCAGGCGCCGCCGCGCTTGTTGGCGCGGGCGTACAGGTCGAAAAAGAAGCGTCCGACGTGCTGGCCGTTTTCCTTGATTTCGAACAGGCGAACGTCCGGGTGCCAGGTGTCGAAACCCTTTTGCTCGGCGATCTCAATGCCATACAAGCGCTGCACGATGGCGAACAGGCCGCTCAGCACTTTGTCGATCGGGAAGTAGGCGCGCAGGGCTTCCTGGGACACGCTGTAGCGCTGCTCGCGCAGTTTTTCGCCGTAGTAACCGCTGTCCCAGCTCTGCAAATCGGCACAGCCCTGTTCGGCGGCGTAGGCTCTCAGCTGCTCCAGGTCCTGAGCGGCAAACGGCTTACTGCGCTTGGCCAGGTCACGTAGGAAGCTCAGCACTTGGTCGCTGGACTCGGCCATTTTGGTGGCCAGGCTCAGTTCGGAGAACGAGGCGTAGCCCAGCAGGCTGGCCAGTTCCTGACGCAGGTCGAGAATCTGTTCCATCACCGGGCCGTTATCGTTCTGACCGGCATTCGGGCCTTGGTCCGACGCACGGGTGCAGTAGGCTGCGTAGATTTCCTCACGCAGGGCGCGGTCCTGGGCGTAGGTCATCACCGCGTAGTAGCTAGGGAATTCCAGGGTGATCAGCCAACCTTCGAGGCCCACGGCCTGTGCGGCGGCGGCCATCTGCGCCTTGGCCGAGTCAGTCAGGCCGGCGAGGATGGCTTCATCGGTGACGTGCTTGGTCCAGGCCTGGGTGGCGTCGAGCAGTTGGTTGGAAAACTTGCTGCCCAGCTCGGAGAGTTTGCTTTGCACTTCGGCATAACGTTTTTGCTGCTCGGGCGGTAAATCGATACCCGACAGGCGGAAGTCGCGCAGGGAGTGTTCGAGGATGGTTTTTTGCGCCACATCGAAGCCAGCGGCTTCCGGGCTATTGGCCAAGGCTTCGAAGGCCTGGAACAACTCGCGGTTCTGGCCCATTTCGGTGGAATAAGCACTCAGTGCCGGCAGGCACGCCTCGTAGGCTTCACGCAATTCAGCGCTGTTACACACGGCGTTGAGGTGGCTCACCGGGCTCCAGGCCGCGCCCAGGCGATCATTGAGTTCATCCATGGCCAGGACCAAGCCGGCCCATGTCGGATTTTTCCCCTGGCTTTGCAGGATGCCTTCGATGGCAACGCGGCTGTCGGCGAGGATCTGTTCAATGGCCGGCTGAACGTGCTCGGCACGGATCGCCGAGAACGGCGGCAGGTCGTAGGGCTGCAGAAGAGGGTTGTTCGCGCTCACGGTGGGTACCTTGGCTGGAGAAACATGTAAGAACAAAGATGGGGCCATCTTAATTACAATCAATGCCCACCGCAGCTATCAGCAAAAGAGAGAGAAGCTATCGTGACCCTTCGCACCTATCAGAACCACACGCCAACCCTGGGCGTCGGGGCGTTTGTCGATATTTCGGCGGTGGTGATCGGCGATGTCGAAATCGGCCCCGACAGCTCCGTATGGCCGCTGACCGTGATTCGCGGCGACATGCACCGCATCCGTATCGGCGCGCGCACCAGCATCCAAGATGGCTGCGTGCTGCACATCACCCACGCCGGGCCCTTCAACCCCGACGGTTTCCCGCTGCTGATCGGCGACGATGTGACCATCGCCCACAAGGTCATGCTGCATGGTTGCACGGTGGGCAGCCGTATCCTGATCGGCATGGGCAGCATCGTGATGGACGGCGCAGTGGTGGAGGATGACGTGATCATCGGCGCCGGCAGCCTGGTGCCGCCGGGCAAGACGCTGGAAAGCGGTTTTTTGTATGTGGGCAGCCCGGTGAAACAAATCCGTGCGCTGACTGACAAGGAACGCGCCTTTTTCACCTACAGCGCGGCGAACTACGTGAAGCTCAAAGACCTGCACCTGGCGGAAGGATTCGACCGATGACCCTGCATTACTCCACCGTGCTGTTCGATCTGGACGGCACCCTCACCGACCCGCGCGAAGGCATCACCCGCTCGATCCAGTACGCCCTCGCCAAGTTGGGCATTGATGAACCAGACCTGACCCGCCTGGAACACTTCATTGGCCCGCCGTTGCTGCAAGCCTTTATGCAGTTCTATGACTTCGATGAAGCCAAGGCCTGGGACGCGGTGAATTTCTATCGCGAGCGCTTCAAGGTCACCGGGCTGTACGAAAACCGCGTATTCGACGGGGTGATGCCGTTGCTGGAGGCACTCAACAACCAAGGCCGCCAGCTGTACATCGCCACCTCCAAGCCGTGGGAATTTGCCCGGGAAATTGCGCGGCATTTCGACTTTGCCAAGCACTTCAAGGTGATTTACGGCAGCGAGCTGGACGGTACCCGCACAAATAAGGTCGAGCTGATTGCCCACCTGATCAAAGAAGAGAGCCTGGACCCGGCCAACACCCTGATGATCGGCGATCGCAAGCACGACCTGATCGGCGCCCGTAGCAACGGGCTGGATTCGGCGGCGGTGGGGTATGGATTTGGCAGCTTTGAAGAATTGAATGCCGAAGCGCCGACCTGGCATTTCGAGACATTGGCCGCGATGCACGGGGCGTTTTTGCAGCGGCCTTAAAAATCGTCACCGGGGGCAAGCTGTGCAGCGTAAAAAGGTGGGAGGGGGCTTGCCCCCGATGAGGCCCTACAAGCCCACACCCTCCAACTGCCTTAACGCAGCCTTGCGCTGCATCTGCGGCATCTCGCCCATCTTTTCCACCGCGGCGTAGAATTTCAGCCAATCCCCACCTTGCTGGGCAAACAACGCCGCAAACGCCGGCACCCACTGGTCATACAGCCCAAACGGCAGCAGCCGAGCGTTATTCATCGGCTGATTGATCCAGGCGTCATAGCGTTTATCGCCCGCCCACTGGGTGTCGCGCAGTTGTCGATAGTCGTGGCGCAATTGCTCGAACTGCGCCGCCTTGGCCTGCCGCATCACCTCCGGGGCCAAGGGCTGTGCGTAGAGTTTTTCCAGGCATTGGCGGGTGTCGAGGATCAGGCGGATAAATTGCTCGCGCTGCCGCGCCTGGGTATTGCTGATCGGCCCCAGCCCCCTCGCTGCACGCCATTGGCGCGTGCCTTCTTGCTCGACGAAACTGGCAAACGACTCGTTGAACTCCGTGTCGTCTTTTACATAGAAACGCTGGTGAGCCAATTCATGGAAGATCAACGTGGCCAGCCGCTCATCGCCCCAGTTCATCATCGAGTTCATGATCGGGTCGTCGAACCACCCCAGGGTGGAATAAGCCTCCACGCCGCCGATCGCCACATCCATGCCTTGCAGTTTCAACACTGCCGCCTCGCCGCGTGCGGCGCCCTGGTTGTAATAACCGCGATAGGCCACGCAGCCGGCAATGGGAAAGCAATGGGTCTGAGGCGTCAGAGAAAACTCCTGCGTGGCAAAGACATTCCAGACCACATAGGGACGACCGATGTCCGCGTACAGCCTGTAACTCAGGTTATCGGGCAAGTGCAGATGGTCGCTGGCGAAGGTGCGTGCCTTCTGCGCTTGTGCCAGGTGTTCGCGCAGTACTTGCGGGCGCGTCGGGTCGGCAATGACTTGGGCCACGGGCTCGCGGGCGCGCAATAACTGCCATTGACCGCTCGCCAATTGGCTGTAGTAAGTGACACTGGAGCAACCGCTCAGCAGCACAGTCAACGCCGCAACAACAAAACGCCTGACCATATTCCGACTGCTCCTGGGTAATGTGCGCGCCAGACTAGCGTGCCTGCCGGGAATTTTTCCACGGCCTGAGGTGTTTATACTCAAACCTCATCCTGCATAGAGACTGTGCCATGCGCCCATTGCTTTTTGCCGCCGCTGCCTTACTTCTGAGTGCCTGCACCACAACACCGGTGCCGTCGGCCGACCCACAACAGGCATGGGTCGATTTCATCACGCCCACTCCGGGGGCGAAGCTGGTGATGGCACAGCGTCTGGACGGCAAGAATCTCGACGACGGGCGCTACTTCCAAATGCCGCCCGGCGCCCATGAACTGATGGTGCGGTTTGATTTTGAGGTGCCGGCGGGTGGCGGCCTAGGTAGCCTCAGCCAGATGATGTACCGAACCTGCTTTATGACGTTGCAGTACGACCACTTCCAGGCCGGCCAGCGCTACCTGCTGGAAGGTCGCTCGCTGGCCTTCACGCCCAACATCCGGCTCTACGACTCGGGCCGTCAGTTGCTGGCAGAGGAGCGCAGTGTGAACTGCCTTTAATCAGTCGTTGTTTTTCTGGTAGATGATGCGTTTGGTGCCGTTTTCGCACGTACCGACGATCATGGCGCTGTCGTGGTTCTTCGCTTCTTCGGCGGTGATGATTTCCAGGGTGTAGGACGGAATCGCCTTGGCCTGGATCTTCACTTCGATCTCTTTCCTGAGTTCTTCACAATCTTTTGGAGCGGCCACGGCCGATGTGGCCAACACACCGCAGATGATCGCCAAGGCAAAACGTTTCATGTTGAAGCTCCCTGAATGCATTGCGCACGAGTGTGCGACTAGGCTGCATAGGGTATAGGACCACAGTTGCGAATCGGGAGTTCTGATTTAACGCAGAACATCGCGGGAGGCGGCTTACGCCCTCCCACGATGGACCTTGTGTCAGTTTACGAGCGTGCCATCCAGGGTGATGGTTGCATTCAACACCTTGGATACCGGGCAACCTTCCTTGGCCTTTTTGCTTAGTTCATCGAACTGGGCCTGGCTGGCGCCTGGGATCTTGGCCTTGAGCGTCAGGTGCACGGCGGTGATCGCAAAGCCACCGTCGACCTGGTCCAAGGTCACGTCTGCCTGGGTGTCGATGCTGTCAGCCTTAAGGCCGGCATCGCCCAGAATCATGGAAAACGCCATGGAGAAACAGCCGGCGTGGGCGGCGCCGATCAGTTCTTCCGGGTTGGTGCCTTTGCCGCCTTCAAAACGGGCCTTGAAACCATAAGGCGCTTCACGCAGTACGCCGGTTTCGGTGGAAATGGAGCCCACACCTGTCTTCAGATCACCTTCCCAATGCGCGGATGCCTTTTTAACGATACTCATAGCTTTCTCCTCGAACGGTGGTTTTGCTTCAGTAAGGTTCTGAGGATAGAAGCTCTGGCAAAGTTCAGTCATAGGAAAAACCCAGCAATTAAGTAGGATTTTTTACACGCACTATTGAATCTCGGGTATATGCCCTCATTGCATAGAACATGCACATGAAGCGGCAGGTTTTGGTTCGTCTTAAGAAGCCTGCGCCCCTACTGGAGAAGCAGGCTTATGAAATCGCTGTCCGACATTAAGTTTTCCGCCCTCGACCTGGTGCCCGTGCGGGCCAATGGCAGCCCGGCGCAGTCCTTGCGCAATTCCCTGGACCTGGCTCAGCACCTGGAAAAATTCGGCTACAACCGCTTCTGGGTGGCTGAACACCACAACATGGATGGCATCGCCAGCTCAGCCACCTCAGTATTGCTCGGCTATCTGGCCGGCGGCACCTCGACGATTCGCGTCGGCTCCGGCGGTGTGATGCTGCCCAACCACGCGCCGCTGGTGATCGCCGAGCAGTTTGGCACCCTCGAAAGCCTGTACCCCGGGCGCATTGACCTGGGCCTGGGCCGCGCGCCTGGCTCCGACCAGATGACCGCCCGCGCCCTGCGCCGTGAGCGCTCGGGCAGCGCCGATGACTTCCCCGAAGACGTGGCCGAACTGATGGCCTACCTGGGGCCGCGCACGCCAGATCAAAGGGTCATCGCTGTTCCCGGCACCGGCACCAACGTACCGGTGTGGCTGCTGGGTTCGAGCCTGTTCAGTGCGCAACTGGCCGGCGAGCGCGGTTTGCCTTACGCCTTCGCCTCCCATTTCGCACCGCGCCTTATGCACGAAGCGATTCGCGTGTACCGCAACCACTTCAAGCCTTCAGCCGTGTTGGATAAACCCTACGTGATGTTGGGCATTCCGCTGGTGGCAGCCGATACCGACGAGCAGGCCGATTACCTGGCGACGTCCGTCTACCAGCGCATCCTCGCCTTGATGCGCGGCCAGAGCCTGGTGCAGCGCCCACCGGTGAAAACCATGGACGGCCTGTGGTTGCCCCATGAAAAGGACGCAGTCGGAAGTTTCCTCGGCCTGGCCATGGTGGGCAGCCCGGCGAAGATCCGCGCCAAACTTGAGGTGCTGATCGAACAGACCGGCGCGGACGAGTTGATCTTCACCTGCGATCTGTACGAACACGCCGACCGGATTCATTCCTACGAGTTGCTGGCGCAGCTGATGAAGGGCTGACCCAACCTCAGGCGAAAAAAAACCGACGCACCCGCGTCGGTTTTTTATGTCTGCAACACGGGGTTAGCCGCGTTTGTAGACGATTTCCTTGGTACCGCCTTCGCAACTACCGACCACTTGGGCGTCGGTCGAAGCGCCTTTGTCGACGATTTCCAGCGAATAGCCCGAAGCACCTTTGGCGTCGATTTTCGCGGCAATTTCGCTTTTGAGCTCTTCACACGGCTTACCCGCGGCCAGTGCGGAGCCTGCAATGCTCAACAAACCTACTGCTAACAGGAGCTTCTTCATCCGTTACTTCCTTGCGCTGATCGAAATGGACATACCGTTGCAATGGCATCGGCACCCGAACGGTGTAGCGCAGGTTATGGCAATCGGCCAGTCAGCAAGTTCAACTCACGGGATCAACTGCTGGCAATCCGGAATCCCACTTTCAACGTCACCTGGTAATGCGCCACCTTGCCGTTTTCGATATGGCCACGGGTTTCGGTGACTTCGAACCACTCCAGATGCTTGAGGCTCTTGTTCGCTTCGGCGATGGCATTGTTGATTGCGTCTTCAATGCTGGTGGTGGACGAACCCACCAATTCGACTTTCTTGTACGTGTGATGATCGCTCATGGTGTTTCTCCTAAGGGTGGTTTATGCAGCCTAGCAGTCAATCTTCGTACTGCTTCTGGCGGCCGTTCCTACCCGAAAGTTCAGATTTACTGCACTTTCTGCAAACCCCGCAGTCGGTATCTACACACGCCACTCAATCACTTCAGGAGAGTCCACATGGCCAACACTTCTTTACGCAAAGCGTCGCTGGAAAGCATGGAAGCCGAGATTTCGAGCCTGCTCAAGTCCCTTGAAAGTCTCAAGGACGATGCGTCCGATGAGTCGCGCAAAACCTTGAAGGCCCTGAAAAGCAATGCCGAGAACGCGCTCAAGCATTCCCGTCACCTGATCACCGACGCCTACGAAGAAAGCAAAGTCAAACTGCGCGAAACCGGCGTGGCGACTCGCGATTACGCACAAGAGCACCCATGGACCACCGCCGGCGTCGCCGTTGGCGCACTGGGCCTGCTGGCGGCTTACCTGCTGTGCAAGCGCGGTGACTAAACCAGTTGGCGCGACAGCTCAGCCTTGAGCCATTGCGCCAACTGCCGAGCGCGCCCATCCGCGGCGCGCTTGGGTAGCCACAACGCCAGGTGCGCCGGGGTTTCGCTGAAACCCCACGGCGCCACCAGGCGACCGGCCCGCAGATCCTCTGCCACCAACGGCTCCGGCGCGATCGCCACGCCCAGCCCGGCCACTGCCGCCTCCAGCAAATAATACAAATGCTCAAAGCCTTGCCCGTGCTTTAACGCCGCCGGTGCGATGCCATATTGCTGCGCCCAGCTGGGCCATGCCTGAGGTCGTGAAGTGGTGTGCAACAGCGCCTCGCCACACAACGCCGAGGCGGGCGCCTGGCGCAAACGCTCGTAGCCGCTGAAGCGCGGGCTCATTACCGGCCCGATACGTTCACTGGCCAACTCGTACACTTGCATATCCGCCGGCCATGGCGGTTCGGCGAACACCAGCAAGGCATCCAGCCCAGGCCGACGCGGGTCCAGATCGCCATCGCCCGCCGAAAGATGCAGGCGCAGGTCCGGCAGATCGGCATTCAGCCGGCCAAGCCGCGGGATCAACCAGCGCGCGAGCAAACTGCCTGAGCAACCGAGCACAAATGGGGCATCCACGCTGCTCTGAGTAAGTTCGGCACACACATCCCTCAAGCGCTCGAACGCCTCGCCGCTGGCATCCCGCAGCCGTACCCCGGCATCTGTGAGTTTAAGGCCACGACCCTCTTTGACGAACAGGCTGACGCCCAGGTGTTCTTCGAGCACCTTCAACTGGCGACTTACTGCGCCGTGGGTCACATGCAGTTGCTCAGCGGCCTGGCTGACGCTGTTAAGGCGCGCGGTGGCCTCGAATGCACGCAAGGCATTGAGGGGCGGGAGGTCTCGGCTCATCTGTGAGTTTTCCTGACAGGTTGCGGCGATCTTATCGGTTTTCAGCATCGAATGTGAGGGGTAGAGTGGCCCTCATTGCTTCCCACACGAATTCTTTCCTGGAGCGTCCCATGACTCAGTCCCAGACCGATCTACGCAACGGCCCAGACGCCAGCGGCCTGTTTGGCGCGTTCGGCGGCCGCTACGTCGCTGAAACCCTGATGCCGTTGATCCTCGACCTGGCCCGCGAATACGAAGCGGCCAAGATCGATCCGGCATTCAACGAGGAATTGGCTTACTTCCAACGCGACTACGTCGGTCGCCCAAGCCCGCTGTATTTCGCCGAACGCCTGACCGAATACTGCGGCGGCGCCAAGATCTACCTCAAGCGCGAAGAGCTGAACCACACCGGCGCGCATAAGATCAACAACTGCATCGGCCAGATCCTGCTGGCGCGACGCATGGGCAAAAAACGCATCATCGCCGAGACCGGCGCTGGCATGCACGGCGTGGCCACTGCCACCGTGGCTGCGCGTTTCGGCCTGCAATGCGTGATCTACATGGGCACCACCGACATCGAGCGCCAGCAGGCCAACGTGTTCCGCATGAAGCTGCTGGGCGCTGAAGTAATCCCAGTGGTCGCCGGCACCGGCACCCTGAAAGATGCGATGAACGAAGCCCTGCGCGACTGGGTCACCAACGTCGACAGCACCTTCTACCTGATCGGCACCGTGGCCGGCCCGCATCCGTACCCGGCGATGGTGCGCGACTTCCAGGCCGTGATCGGCAAGGAAACCCGCACCCAGCTGCAAGCCCAGGAAGGCCGCCTGCCGGACAGCCTGGTGGCGTGCATCGGCGGTGGTTCCAACGCCATGGGCCTGTTCCACCCATTCCTGGACGACAAGAGCGTGGAAATCATCGGCGTCGAAGCGGCCGGCCACGGCATTGAGACCGGCAAGCACGCCGCCAGCCTCAACGGCGGCGTACCGGGCGTACTGCACGGCAACCGCACCTTCCTGTTGCAGGACGACGACGGCCAGATCATCGACGCCCACTCGATTTCCGCCGGCCTGGACTACCCCGGCATCGGCCCGGAACACGCCTGGTTGCATGATATCGGCCGCGTCCAGTACACCTCGGTGACCGACCACGAAGCCCTCGATGCTTTCCACAAATGCTGCCGTCTGGAAGGGATTATTCCTGCACTTGAGAGCGCCCATGCCCTGGCCGAAGTCTTCAAGCGCGCACCGACGCTGCCGAAGGATCACCTGATGGTGATCAACCTGTCCGGCCGTGGCGACAAAGACATGCAGACCGTGATGCACCACATGGAACAGTCTCAGCAGGAGAAACACTAAATGAGCCGCCTGCAAACCCGCTTTGCGCAACTCAAGGAACAAAACCGTGCCGCCCTGGTGACCTTCGTCACCGCCGGCGACCCCGGCTATGATGCCTCCCTGGCGATCCTCAAAGGTCTGCCGGCTGCCGGTGCCGATGTGATCGAGCTGGGCATGCCCTTCACCGACCCAATGGCCGACGGCCCGGCCATTCAACTGGCCAACATCCGCGCGCTGGCCGCCAAGCAGAACCTGGCGAAAACCCTGCAGATGGTTCGCGAGTTCCGCAAGGACAACAACGAAACACCGCTGGTGTTGATGGGCTACTTCAACCCGATCCACAAATACGGCGTGCCCGCCTTTATCGACGATGCCAAAGCCGCCGGTGTGGACGGTTTGATCGTGGTCGACATGCCACCTGAGCATAACGGCGAGCTGTGCGACCCGGCCCAGGCCGCAGGCATGGATTTTATCCGCCTCACCACGCCGACCACCGATGACGCGCGCCTGCCGACCGTACTCAACGGCAGTTCCGGGTTTGTGTATTACGTGTCGGTGGCCGGTGTGACTGGCGCCGGCGCCGCCACCTTGGAACACGTCGAAGAAGCCGTCACGCGTCTGCGTCGGCACACCGATCTGCCGATCAGCATCGGTTTCGGTATTCGTACGCCGGAACAGGCCGCCGCAATTGCACGGCTGGCGGACGGTGTGGTGGTGGGCTCGGCGTTGATCGATCACATCGCCAATGCCAGCAGCGACCAGCAGGCTATCGACGGCGTGCTCAGCCACTGCGCAGCATTGTCGGAAGGTGTACGTAACGCTCGTAAGTAAAGGCCTCAGGCTCCCGACTGATCTAGGCTAGGCTGAAGGTGGGCATTGCGCCCCACCTTCAACGCACTTCTTGCCTATTGCTGTCTAACCACCTCTGCAAGCCCCACCGTTCTTGCTCCGTCGGTCGTTAAGTTAGTTGCATCAGAAGTCATCATTGTCTCCCTGGAGTCCATCATGGCATTTGATCTCGTCCCACCTTCAGACCCGCGTCACTCCACCTTGCAAAAAGGCTTCAACCTGCGCTGGCCAAAAGGCAACGTTCAGGGCGAGTCGTCGCCCGACGGCGCCAACCTGATATACCTGTGTCACACCCCCCAGGACATCATCGACGCCGCCGCCCAGGCATTGGCGATGCCCAACGGCCGCATCACCGTGCGCAGCGGCGGCCACTGTTACGAGGGCTTCGTCTCCAACGTGATGCCCAATGCGCCTGGCGAGGCATTATCGATTTTGGATGTAGGCCAGATGAACCAAGTGGCCTACGACCCCAGCGGGCAGATTGGCTCAGTGCTGATGCCCGACTCGACCTACCGCTACAGCGTGCGCCTGGAACCCGGTTGCCAGAATTGGGACACCAGCGTCGCGCTGTACAAGCTGGCGGGCAAAGCCTTGCCGAGCGGTTCCTGTTATTCGGTGGGGCTGGGCGGGCATATCTGCGGCGGCGGTTACGGGTTGCTATCGCGCAAATACGGGCTGGTCTGCGACTGGCTGGACGGTGTGGATATCCTGGTGGCCGATGCCACCGGTACAGGCCTTGAACCGGTGCATGTGTCCCGCGACAGCACCGATAGCGACGAGCTGGATTTGTTCGCGGCCTGCTGCGGTGCCGGTGGCGGCCAGTTCGGCATCATCACCAGTTACTACTTCAAGGCGCTGCCGCCAGCACCGAAGGAAGTGCTTTGGCTGCCGTTGGAATGGGATTTGAACGAACTGGACCGCACCAAGCTCGGCGGGCTGCTGGACGCTTATCAGCTCTGGTTTGCAAGCCATCAGGCGGACCCCAGCACCTGGGGCCTGGCCACCAAGCTGGAGATGCGTCACGCCAATACCGGCAACGTCACTCTAGGCATTCATTACGTCGACAAGGATGGCCAACTCGATGACCTCGCGCCCTTCGACGACTTTGTCAGCAGCATGCTCGCTGCGGTCGGCGGGAGTGCACGGGAATCATTGTTGCCGTTTCATGTGGTGCACCAGCCCAGCGGCATGAATAAGGGCCGCCACATCACCTCCCTGCGCACCGCCCATGACGCCGCCAGGCGCCTGGACTGGCTGTACGCCACGCAATCGCTCAACGGCTCTGGCGACAATCAGCGCGGTCGCTATAAATCGGCGTATCAGAAAGGCGCGTTCACGCTACAGGTCAAGGACGCGATCTGGAACACTTTGAAATGGCCCGACCCAGCGCAATACCTGACCCAGAGCCTGATACAGATCCAATCGTTCGGCGGGCGCATCAACGAAATGGAGGCTCCGATCCTGGCGCAGACCTCCGCCGCCCAGCGTTCCTCGTACCTCAAATGGCAACCGCAGTGCTATTGGCATTCGGCGGACGATGCAGTGGACCAGGCCCATGCCAACTGGATTCGCGGACTTTTTAAAGCGGCGTTCAGCACCGGCGTGCCGGACGATGCGCAATTCGAGGGCTGCTACATCAACTACCCGGACTTGGATATGACCTACATCGGCGGCGACCCGGCCAATGCCAAGAACCCGTCGTGGTATGGAATTTTCTTCCCCAACCCCCTCATCGAGAGCCGTCTGCGTAGAACCAAGCAACGCTGGGACCCATTGAATGTGTTCCGCAACGAAATGTCGGTGCCACTCCCATAACGACCGGCCTCTTAGGCTACAGCCCCGCTGGCGAGGGCATTGCGCCTTCGCCAGCGGGTGGCTGGTTTACAGCTCGATGCGCTCGACCTTGCCTACCAGCAGCACGTAGGACAACGCCCCCAGCAACGCCAGCAGCGCGATGTAGGTGATCGCTGGCGCAAACGAATCGCCGCTGGCCAGGAAACCGATGACGATTGGCGTGGTAATCGCCGCCAGGTTGCCGATGAAGTTGAACACCCCGCCGGTCAGGCCCAGCAGGCGCGCCGGGGCGAGGGTCGAGACCAGCGACCAGGTGATCGAAGCCAGCCCGTTGCCGAAGAACGCCACGGCCAGGAAGGCGATAACCAGCAGGGTCGATTCGACGAAGTTGGCGCCGATGATCGCCGTGGAGATCAGCAGGCCGCTGATGATCGGCAACTTGCGCGCAAAACCCACGCTCGCGCCGCGACGGATCAGCCAGTCGGAAAACAGCCCGGAACACAGCACCCCAACGAATGCCGCGAGAAACGGCAGCGACGCGAGCATGCCGGACTTGATGAAGTCCATGCCGCGGTACTTCACCAGATACGTCGGGAACCATGTCAGGAAGAACCACAGCGTGGAGTTCAGGCAGAACTGCCCGAGGTAGATCCCCCACAGTTTGCGCTTGCTCAGGACAATACCCAGGTCGACCCAGCTGAATGGCGTCTTGGTCTTGGCTGTTTGAGTGCTGAGGTCCACCAGCCCGCCACCGTCGCGGATCAGGTCGATTTCGGCCTGGTTGATACCTTTGAAATCACGCGGCTCGCGGTACACCGCGTACCAGATCGCCGCCCACAGAATGCCGACGCCACCGGTCACCACAAACACCATGTGCCAGCCATAGCGATGCTGCAGCCAGGCCAGGACCGGCGTCAGGAATGCCAGCCCGACGAATTGCCCGGAGGTGTAAAAGCCAATGGCGGTGGCGCGTTCACGCTCTGGAAACCAACTGGTGACCACGCGGCTGTTGATCGGATAGGCCGGCGCTTCCAGCGCACCGACTGCCATGCGCAACACGAACAGCGCGATGAAGCTGGCGGCAAACCCCAGCATCACGGTAGCGATGGACCACAGCAGCAGGGCAGCAGTGTAGAGAATGCGCGGCGGCACCCGGTCCACCAGCCAGCCGCCGGGGATTTGCATGGCCGCGTAGGTCCAGCCGAAGGCCGAGAAAATCAGGCCGACGTGCACCGGGTCGATACCAAGGTCACTGGTCAGGGCCGGAGCTGCAATCGAGAGGTTGCTGCGGTCCAGGTAGTTGATCACCACGGTGATAAACAGCAGCACCATGATGAAGAAGCGCTTTCGGCTAGGCGTGACTAAAGGAGCCTGCCCGGTCAAGGATTCAGGTTGCATGGGGGTAGTCTCTTCTTATGTTTATTGAGGACAAGTCTTACTGAAGAAACCGGATTGAATGTGGAGGGGAGGTTGCCGCCGATAGCTGAGTGTCAGTCGACATCGTCAGTGGCAGGGCCATCGCAATCGGGGGCAAGCCCCCTCCCACATTTTTTAACCGGCGCTCTTCATTGGGTGATCACCACTCGGCGAAGCTGCCGTCGGCGTGGCGCCAGATCGGGTTGCGCCAGCGGTGGCCGATGGCCGCGCGCTCGATCACGTATTCCTCGTTGATCTCGATGCCCAGGCCCGGGCCGTTAGGGATCTTGACGAAGCCCTGCTCATAGTCGAACACGCCGGGGTCACGCACGTAGTCGAGCAAGTCGTTGCTCTCGTTGTAGTGGATCCCCAGGCTTTGCTCCTGGATAAACGCGTTGTAGCAGGCCGCATCCAGTTGCAGGCACGCCGCCAGCGCAATCGGGCCCAGCGGGCAGTGCAGGGCCAGCGCTACGTCATAGGCTTCGGCCATGTTGGCGATCTTGCGGGTTTCGGTGATGCCGCCGGCGTGGGAGGCGTCCGGCTGGATGATGTCGACATAACCTTCGCTGAGCACGCGCTTGAAATCCCAACGCGAGAACAGGCGCTCGCCCAGGGCGATCGGGGTGCTGGTCAACGGCGCCAGCTCCTTGAGCGCTTCGTAGTTTTCGCTGAGTACGGGCTCTTCGATAAACATCAGCTTGTACGGGTCCAGCTCTTTCATCAGCACCTTGGCCATCGGCTTGTGCACGCGGCCGTGGAAGTCGACGCCGATGCCGACGTTGGGGCCGACCGCATCACGCACAGCGGCGACGTTGGCCAGGGCCAGGTCGACTTTTTCGAAGCTGTCGAGGAATTGCAGCTCTTCGGTGCCGTTCATTTTCACCGCAGTGAAACCACGCGCCACGGCGTCTTTGGCCGCGCGGGCAGTATCAGCGGGGCGGTCGCCGCCGATCCATGAATACACGCGGATTTTGTCGCGCACCTGGCCGCCCAGCAGATCGCTGACGGAAACGCCGAGGGCCTTGCCTTTGATGTCCCACAGCGCCTGGTCGATACCGGCGAGGGCGCTCATGTGCACCGCGCCGCCACGGTAGAAACCGCCGCGGTAGAGCACGGTCCAGATGTCTTCGATGTTGCGTGGGTCTTTACCGATCAGGTAGTCGGACAGTTCTTCAACGGCAGCAGCCACGGTGTGGGCGCGGCCTTCGACCACAGGCTCACCCCAGCCGGTCACGCCCTGGTCGGTTTCGACCTTCAGGAAGCACCAGCGCGGCGGGACGATAAAGGTCGTCAGTTTGGTGATTTTCATCTGTTATCTCTCTTGTAGATGCAGCGCCAGGGGCGCGGAACTTGAATTCAGCTCAGGGCTTTCCAGGCGGCGACATAAGCCTGGGCGCGGCTCGCTACCTGATCCACTGTCATACCCGGTTTGAACAACCCGGAACCCAGCCCGAACCCCTTGGCGCCGGCGTCGGTGAACACCTGCATGTTGTCCGGGGTAATGCCGCCCACCGGCAGCAACAACGTGCCCGCCGGCAATACCGCCAACCACGCCTTGATCACCGGCGGGCCCATTTGCTCGGCCGGGAACAGCTTCAACACGTCGGCGCCTTCGGCCAGTGCGGCAAAGGCCTCGGTGGGCGTGGCCACACCCGGCGACAGGTACAGGCCCGCCGCTTTGGCAGCGCGCAATACCTTGGCGTCACTGTGGGGCATGACGATCACTTGACCACCGGCGGCTTTCACCTGCTCGACCTGCTCGGGCGTCAACACCGTGCCGGCACCGATCAGGCAATCGGCGGGCAAGCTGTCACGCAGGATGCGGATGCTGGTGTAAGGGTCCGGTGAATTAAGGGGTACTTCGATCACGCGAAAGCCGGCCTGGTACAGCACCTGGCCGACCGCCTGGGCTTCCTCCGGGCGCAGGCCACGCAGGATGGCGATCAAACCGTTTTGAGCGAGTGCTTGCTTGAGCATGTCAGGCCTCCGTTGCAGGTTGAGTGAGCCCGGCCGCCAGCGCCAATTGCCACAGGCCGCGCTCGGTGGCTTCTTCGGCCAGGCTGACATGGGCAAAGCCGCAGAGGGCGAGGGCGCGTTGGTAGCGCGCGCATAAAGGGCCGGCGCCGACCAGGATGATCGGGGTGTGCCGGGCGCGCTCAGGCAGACCGGCCAGCTCATGACCGATCATCAGACCGGACAGGTAGTCCGCTTGCTGATCGGGCGCGAGTTCGGCGGTCAGACCTAGGGTGCGAGCGCTGAACAGCGTCGACAGCACGCCGCGCTGGCCATCCTGAGAGCGCGCCACTTGCACGCCGCGATCAAAGGCTTCGGCCTGGAAATGCTCGCAAGGCTGTTGCGTACGCCCCAGGATGCTGTGCTTGCTGAGGATCGCGAACACTTCACCGGTCATAAAGGTGTCGAAATGGGTGATGCAGCCACCGACCACCTCGACCCACTTGGAGTGGCTGCCCGGCAGGCCGATCAAGACTTCACCGCCGGCAGGCCGGTTGTGCAGCACGCCGAGCACCTGGGTTTCTTCGCCGCGCATTACGTTGGGCAAGCGGCCTTGCTCGATCACGCCGGGCACGATATGTACCGCCACGCCACGCAGGCTGCGTACGCTGTGCAAGGCTTTGCCGAGACTGGCGACGTCCACCGGCGTATTGCGGTATGCCGCTTCGCTCCAGCCCTGAGCGCTGCCCACCATGCCGCAGGCGATCACCGGCAGGTGTGGCTCGGCGTCGAGCCAATCCCCACACGCCGCGTCGAACGCCAACTCAAAACCATCGCTGCAGAGCACGCCGGCAATGTCGCGGGGTTCGCTGGGCAGATGCATGATGCCCGACGCCAGCGAGCGTTGTTCCAGCACCACGCCTGCGGGGCCGAGTTTGTAAGCACGAAGGGAGCTGGTCCCCCAGTCGAGCGCGATCAATTGCGCCTGCATCGCTTCACCTGAAATGTGTGGGTGCTGAAATAAGCAGATGGGCGACTATAAACCTATGCCGTGAAATATCTCAATATATAAATGGCTATCCCACATAGTGGGAGATAGACAAGCAAAGTCCTACGTGTCATCGGGAATGTGCGGACTTGCGTCTTGCAAGAAGCGGTTAAAAAACCGACAGATCCAGCTCGCGCATCGCACCCATCCAGATCGCGTAGTCGGTGTGGTCCTTCAACTCATCGCCGGTATCGGGGTGCAGGAACACCACCAGTCCGTTTCGATGCAGCGCCAGCCACGGCAGCATGACGCCGATGTACTCAGCGTCGAAGGCCAGTTGGCAGCTCCAGTCTGGGTGCGGGCCTACGGGGCGCTCATGCACACGGCCCATGCGTATCGGGAAGAGCTTGGCCGCGTCCTCGCACAAGGCGCGCGCTTGTTCGAGCGTGCTGGCATCAAAGTAGATATGAGCGTGATAACCCTTGATACGGTGCATGACCGGCTCCGATGGGGATGTGCGCCAGATGCTAGACCGCAATCGAGGGCAGGGCCAGTCCGGTCAGCGATTGCGCGCTGCTGGCTTGTTCGGCCACCAGCCAATCGACGAAGCGCTCCACCAGTTGCCCACGCCGTTTGCGCTGCGGTTGCACCACGTAATAGCCGAAGCGCGAGATCACCGTGTCGCTGAATGGCCGGCACAGCCAGTTCTGTTCCAGCAGGTTATCCACCAGATGACGCCAGCCAATGGCCACGCCTTGGCCGGCGATCGCCGCCTGGATCAGCAAGGTGTAATTGTCGAAGCGTAATTGGCCGGGGGGCGGTGCGGCGCTGAGGCCCAATTCGCGGAACACGCCGCTCCAATCGAACCACTGGCTGTTGTTTTCCTGGCGCAGGTGCAGCAGGGGGCAGTCGGGCAAGTCCTGCACGGTCAAGGCTTTGTATTGGCCCTTGAGCCACTGCGGGCTGCACACCGGGAAAACCTCCTCGTTGAACAACCACAGACTGTCGCCCTGCTTGAACCGGCCATCGCCGAACAACACCGCCACGTCGATATCGCTGCGCAAGGTGGCGTGGTTGCGTTCGCTGGTCACCAGGCTTACATCCACCTGCGGGTTGGCCTGGTGGAATCGATGCAGGCGCGGCATCAGCCAGTAAGCGGCGAAAGCAAAGTCGGTGGCCACTTGCAGCACTTCGTGCTGGCTGTGCTGGGTGATCGTACTCAGGCCTTGGTTGATAGCCTGCAGGCCGCCTTGGACGTGTTCGAACAGCAGAGCGCCAGCGTCGGTCAGTTCAATGCCACGGTAGATGCGGTCGAACAGGCGAATCGCCAATTGTTCTTCCAGGCGCTTGATCTGCTGGCTGATGGCCGGCTGGGTGGTGCCCAGCTCCATGGCGGCGGCGGTAAAACTACGGTGGCGCGCGGCGGCTTCAAATGCGCGCAGCAGGTCCAGTGACAGATCTCCCAGGGCTTCATACATAAGCTGTGCTTATCCTAGACATTGCTTTTCATGGGCTTTACCCCATTTTTCATGGGCTGCATGCTCACTGGCATAAACATCGCCTATGGAATGCCGATAACCCATGAAGCGCAAGAACATTCTTTTCATCATGGCCGATCAAATGGCCGCGCCGCTGCTGCCGTTCTACGGCGCCTCGCCAATCAAGTTGCCCAACCTCAGCCGTCTCGCCGCCCAGGGTGTAGTGTTCGACGCCGCTTATTGCAACAGCCCGCTGTGTGCGCCCTCGCGTTTCACCTTGGTCAGCGGCCAGTTGCCAAGCAAGATCGGCGCCTACGACAACGCAGCGGATTTCCCCGCCGATGTACCGACCTATGCCCACTACCTACGCCGCCTCGGTTATCGCACTGCGCTGTCGGGCAAGATGCACTTCTGCGGCCCCGACCAATTGCACGGCTACGAAGAACGCCTGACCAGCGACATCTACCCCGCCGACTATGGCTGGGCGGTGAACTGGGACGAGCCGGACGTGCGCCCCAGCTGGTATCACAACATGTCCTCGGTGCTGCAAGCCGGCCCGTGCGTGCGTACCAACCAGTTGGATTTTGACGAAGAAGTAGTGTTCAAAGCCCAGCAATACCTGTTCGACCATATCCGCGAAGACGGTGACCAACCGTTCTGCCTCACCGTGTCGATGACCCATCCCCACGACCCGTACACCATTCCCAAGGCGTTCTGGGATTTGTACGACGACAGCGATATCCCCTTGCCCGCCACACCGGCCCAAGGCGACCTCGATCCCCATTCCCAACGCTTGCTCAAGGTCTATGACCTGTGGGACAAGCCGCTGCCTGTGGATAAGATCCGCGACGCCCGCCGCGCCTACTTCGGTGCGTGCAGTTACATCGACAGCAATGTCGGCAAACTTCTGCAAACCCTGGAAGACACCGGCTTGGCCGACGACACCCTGATCGTGTTCTCCGGCGACCACGGCGACATGCTCGGCGAGCGCGGCCTCTGGTACAAAATGCACTGGTTCGAGATGGCCGCCCGCGTGCCGCTGCTGGTATACGCGCCGGGGCAATTCGCGGCGGGCCGGGTGAGCGCTGCGGTGTCCACCGCCGACCTGCTGCCGACCCTGGTGGAACTGGCCGGTGGCGAACTGGACCAACGCCTGCCGCTGGACGGCCGCTCGCTGGTTCCGCATCTGCAAGGGCAGGGCGGCCATGACGAGGTATTCGGCGAGTACATGGCCGAAGGCACCATCAGCCCACTGATGATGATCCGCCGGGGCGCCTATAAATTCATCTACAGCGAGGACGACCCATGCCTGCTGTTCGATGTACACAACGACCCGCACGAGCGGGAAAACCTCAGCCAGTCACCGGAACACCGGCCACTGTTCGAGGCGTTTTTGCAGGAAGCGCGGGCTAAATGGGACATCCCGGCGATCCACCAGCAGGTGCTCGCCAGCCAACGCCGTCGTCGCCTGGTGTTCGAGGCGCTGACCCACGGCAAGCTGAAGAGCTGGGATCACCAGCCACTGGTCGACGCCAGTCAGCAGTACATGCGCAACCATATCGACCTCGACGACCTGGAGCGCAAGGCACGTTATCCACAACCCTGCCAACACTAATAAAACTGAGGGAAGGCCATGCAAAAGTTAACGGTAGTACTGAGCATCCTGGCGCTGACCAGCGCCAACGTGTACGCAGACACCAGTTGCGAGACGGTGAAGATGGCCGACCCAGGCTGGAGCGACATCGCCGCGACCAATGCCATCACCGGTTTTCTGCTGACGGGCATGGGCTACAAACCCAAGGTCGATACCCTGGCCGTGCCGATCACATTCGGCGGGCTCAAGGACGGCCAAGTGGATGTGTTCATGGGCAACTGGATGCCGGCACAGCAAGGCTTCTACGACAAATTCGTGGCCAATGGCGACGTGGTGCAACTGGCGAAAAATCTCGACGGCACCGAGTTCACCCTCGCCGTGCCGGACTACGTATGGGATGCCGGTGTGCACAACTTTGCTGACCTGAACAAATTTGCCGACAAGTTCGACAAGAAGATCTACGGCATCGGCTCCGGCGCACCGGCCAATATCTCGCTGCAAGAGATCATCAAGAAGAACGACTTCGACCTGGGCCAGTGGAAGCTGATCGAATCCAGCGAACAGGCGATGTTGGCCGAAGTGTCGCGAGCGGTGAAAAAACAGCGTTTCGTCACCTTCCTGGGCTGGACCCCGCACCCGATGAACGTGCAATTGAAAATGCACTACCTCAAGGGCGGCGAGAAGTACTTCGGTGACACCGGCAGCGTCTACACCCTGACACGCAAAGGTTATGCACAGGCCTGCCCGAACGTAGGAAAACTGCTGACCAACTTGAGTTTTACCCAAGAGATGGAGAACAGCATTATGGCCGAGGTCGCCCACAACAAAGTCAGCAATGCCGACGCGGCGAAGGCATGGATCAAGGCGAACCCAGCGGTGCTGGACAAGTGGCTCGACGGCGTAAAAACCCTGGACGGTCAAGAGGCATTGCCGGCGGTAAAAGCCAAACTCTAAAGGCTGACATTGTGGGAGGGCCCCCTCCCACAAACTTCGGTGTGTACTGATACCCTGATTCAAACCTTTTCAACCGAGTTATAAATGCCCCGGCTCAACCGCCACACTCTCTTGCCTTTCCTCAGTTGGCTGCCGCGCCAGACCCGCGCCAGCGTGGGCCGCGATGCAATAGTCGGCCTCAGCGGCGCGGTGTTGGCGTTGCCGCAGTCGATTGCCTACGCGCTGATCGCCGGTCTACCACCGGAATACGGGCTGTACGCCGCGATCATCCCGGTGCTGATCGCCTGCCTGTGGGGTTCGTCGTGGCACTTGATCTGCGGCCCGACCGCCGCGATTTCCATCGTGCTCTACGCCAGTGTCAGCCCTCTGGCCGTGCCCGGATCGCAGGACTACATCACCTTGATCCTGTTGCTCACCTGTATAGCCGGCGTTTTCCAGTGGTTGCTGGGCATGCTGCGCTTCGGCGCGCTGGTCAATTTCGTCTCCCATTCGGTGGTGCTGGGGTTCACCCTGGGCGCCGCGGTGGTGATCGCGCTGGGGCAACTGCCCAATTTGCTGGGGCTGGATTTGCCCAGCCAGGCCACGGCGATTAACAGCCTGCTGGCGCTGATCGAGCACCGCGGCGAATGGGACCACGCCTCGCTCGCTCTGGGCCTCGGCACATTGCTGGCGGGGGCGCTGCTCAAATACTGGAAACCGCGATGGCCGACGCTGTTGATCGCCCTGGCCCTCAGTAGCCTGGTGGCCTGGCTGTGGCCGGCGATGTTCGGGCAGGTGGCGCGGGTCAGTTCATTCGTGGGCAAATTGCCGCCGTTCAGCCCGTTGCCGATGGACCTGGACACGATTCTGCGCCTGCTCCCCAGCGCCGTGGCCGTGGGCATGCTGGGGCTGGTGACCAGCCTGTCGATTGCGCGCTCGCTGTCGGCCCGCTCGCAACAGCTGCTCGATGCGAATCAGGAAATTCGCGCGCAGGGACTCTCCAACATCATCGGCGGATTTTTCTCCGGATACCTGTCAGCCGGGTCCTTTACCCGTTCCGGGCTCAGTTATGAAGCCGGCGCCTGCTCACCGCTGGCTGGGGTGTTTTCCGCGTTATGGGTGGCACTGTTCGCGCTGTTTGGCGCGGCATTGATCTCACAAATCCCGATCCCGAGCATGGCCGCCAGCATCCTCCTGATCAGTTGGGGCCTGGTGGATCACCGCGGTATTCGCGCATTGTTCCGGGTCAGCCGCGCCGAATTTGCGGTGATGGGCCTGACCTGCGTGGCCACCTTGCTGCTGGAGCTGCAAACGGCGATTTATGCCGGTGTGCTGGCCTCGCTGTTTTTCTACCTCAAGCGCACCTCGCAGCCCCGCGTCCACCATTGGCGCGACGGTGACGAGGATGTGCTGCGCGTCGGCGGCTCGATCTTTTTCGGCGCCAGCCACTACCTGCAAGCGCGCTTGCAACGCTTACAGGGCGAACGCGTGGTTATCGAGGCGCAGCAGATCAACTTTATCGACTATTCCGGGGTGGAGATGCTGCACCAGGAAGCGCGGCGTTTACGCAGGTTGGGGCGCAGCCTGACGTTGCGTCGGGCCAGGCCGCAGGTGGTCGAGGAACTGAAGAAGCTGGAAGGGGCCGACCACTGCCCCATCCATTTCGAAGACTGACCAGAGGGGCGTCAGGCCAACTGTCGACGCAACTCAGCCAGCACCGGGGCAGATGACGGGCGCACGTCACGCCACAGGAAGAACGCTTCGGCCGCCTGTTCCACCAGCATGCCCAAGCCATCCATCGAGACGGCGGCACCGTGCTGCGTGGCCCAGCGGCAGAAGGGGGTAGGGTCCTTGGCGTACATCATGTCGTAGCAAAAAGTCCTACCCGGTTCGATCAGGCTGCTGGCAATCGGCGGTACATCGCCTGACAAGCTGGCGGAGGTGGCGTTGATAATGACGTCCACTGGCTCACGCAGCCAATCAAAACCACTGGCCGACACTGGGCCCAGGTCATCGAACAACTCGGCGAGCAATTCGGCTTTTTCCACTGTGCGGTTGGCGATGATCAGCGAAGCCGGGTGTTCGGCCAACAACGGTTCCAGCGCCCCACGCACCGCGCCGCCGGCGCCCAGCAGCAGGATGCGTTTACCGTTGAGGCTCAACCCGGCATTGACCGTCAGGTCACGCACCAGCCCGGCGCCGTCGGTGTTATCGCCCAGCAGGGTGCCATTGGCGAGTTTGCTCAAGGTGTTCACCGCACCGGCGCGCTTGGCGCGTTCGGTGAGGGTGTCGGCCAGGCGATAAGCGTCTTCCTTGAACGGCACGGTGACATTGGCGCCACGGCCCTGTTGAAAAAACTCACGGGCACAGCCGGTAAAGTCCTCCAGCGGTGCAAGCAACGTGCTGTAGTCCAACTGTTCGCCAGTCTGCTCGGCGAACATCCGGTGAATCAGCGGCGATTTGCTGTGGCCGATGGGGTTGCCGAAGACGACGTAGCGATCCATCAGTTCGCCGCCTTGGGGGCCGCGATGCCGAGCCAGTCGCGGTCCTGCAGGAAGTAATCGGTCAGACGCGCTTCTTCGCTGCCGGCCTCGGCTTTCCAGTCATAGCTCCAGCGCACCTGCGGCGGCAGCGACATCAGGATCGACTCGGTACGGCCACCCGATTGCAGGCCAAACAAGGTGCCGCGGTCGTAGACCAGGTTGAACTCGACGTAGCGGCCACGACGGAACTCCTGGAACTCGCGTTGTTGCTCGGTATAAGCCATGGCCTTGCGGCGCTGCACGATCGGTAGGTAGGCGTCGATATAGGCGTCGCCGATGGCGCGAATAAAGGCGAAACAGGTGTCGAAGCCCCACTCGTTCAAGTCATCGAAGAACAGGCCGCCGATGCCACGCGGTTCGTTGCGGTGCTTGATGTGGAAGTAGGTGTCGCACCAGGCTTTGTAACGCGCGTAGACGTCGGGGCCGAACGGCGCACACGCCTGCTCGGCCACACGGTGCCAGTGGATGCAGTCTTCTTCGTTGGCGTAATAAGGGGTGAGGTCGAAGCCGCCGCCAAACCACCACACCGCTTCTTCGCCTTCTTTTTCAGCGATGAAAAAACGCACGTTGGCGTGGGACGTCGGCACATAGGGGTTGTGCGGGTGAATCACCAGTGACACGCCCAGCGCTTCAAACCCGCGACCGGCCAACTCTGGGCGATGGGCGCTGGCGGACGGTGGGAGGCCGCTGCCGAACACGTGGGAAAAGTTAACACCGCCTTTTTCGATCACCGTCCCGTTCGCGATCACACGGGTGCGACCGCCGCCGCCGGCAGGCCGGGTCCAGGCGTCTTCGATAAAGCGAGTGTCCGTCTCGAAGGTTTCCAGGGCGCTGCAAATGCGGTCTTGCAGGTCAAGCAGGTAGGCCTTTACAGCCTCGGTGCGGGTAGTCATGGCATCACCTTGAATCGGGCAAAGCTACGCGAGGCCATCAGGCGTCGGCGGCAAATGGGCGCACAGGATACCACCGCGCTTAATGAGCACTGCACTTAGGTGCGCCGCAGTTGACGAAGATCAAGCATAGGAGTCCGATAGGGGCCTTCGTGAAAACGACCCAAGGAGAAGTGCAGATGGCCAAGCGTATCCAGTTCAGTGCCCATGGCGGCCCCGAAGTACTTGAATATGTGGACTACACGCCGGCGGAACCGGGCCCACAGCAGGTTCGCGTACGTAATGAGGCGATAGGCCTGAACTTCATCGACACCTATTTCCGCAGCGGCCTCTACGCACCGCCATCCCTGCCATCGGGGCTGGGCGCAGAAGGGGCCGGCGTGGTGGATGCAGTGGGCAGCGAGGTCACGCAATTCAAGGTCGGCGATCGCGTCGCCTACGGCAGCGGCCCGTTGGGCGCCTATAGCCAGTTGCATGTGCTGCCTGCCGCCAACTTGGTGCACTTGCCCGACGACATCAGCTTC
The DNA here is from genome assembly GCF_016307435.1 of Pseudomonas sp. S4_EA_1b. Classification (NCBI taxonomy): domain Bacteria; kingdom Pseudomonadati; phylum Pseudomonadota; class Gammaproteobacteria; order Pseudomonadales; family Pseudomonadaceae; genus Pseudomonas; species Pseudomonas sp. S4_EA_1b. The sequence continues at coordinate 95,182 of NZ_JAEILC010000048.1, forward strand.
GAACAAGCCGCCGGGGCCATGCTCAAGGGTCTGACGGTGCAGTACCTGCTGCGCCAGACCTATGAATTGAAGGGTGGTGAAACCATCCTGTTCCATGCCGCCGCCGGTGGCGTGGGCTCGCTGGCCTGCCAATGGGCCAAGGCCCTGGGCGTTAAGTTGATCGGTACGGTAAGTTCGCCGGAGAAAGCCGCATTGGCCAAATCCCTCGGCGCGTGGGAAACCATCGACTACAGCAAGGAAGATGTCGCACAGCGAGTGCTGGAATTGACCGACGGCAAAAAAGTCCCGGTGGTGTATGACGGCGTCGGCAAGGACACCTGGCTGACCTCGCTGGACAGCGCCGCGCCACGCGGGCTGGTGGTGAGCTTCGGCAACGCATCGGGCGCGGTGGATGGGGTAAACCTGGGGATTCTGGCGGCGAAAGGTTCGCTGTATGTCACCCGGCCAACCCTGGCGACCTACGCCAACAATCCACAAAACTTGCAGGCAATGGCTGACGATCTGTTCTCGATGATCCAAAGCGGCAAGGTACGCATCGATATCAACCAGCGGTATGCGCTGGCCGAGGCGGCCAAGGCGCAGACCGAGCTGTCGGGGCGGCGTACAACGGGGTCGACCATCCTGTTACCTTGACGGGCTGAGGTGCCTGGGCTGGTTGGCCTCCTTAACAGGCCAACCGAAACCAGCGCCTTCGCCCCAGGGTAGGTGCGAGGATCAAGACGGGCGGACCACCTTGCCCGTCGCCAGGTCGCGAATCAGGCTCGGGTTCTTGCGTCCGCCCAGGGCACCACCCAACACCAGGTCTAGCTGGCCACGGAAGTACTGCTCCACGCGGATCCGCGTTCGTGCCGCCGGGCGGCCCTGGGGGTTGGCGGAGGTTGAAATCAGCGGCCCCACCAGTGCGCACAAGTCCCGTACCAGCGGATGATCGCTTACCCGCAACGCTACCGTGTCGTGCACGCCGGTGACCCATTCCGGCAACAGATTCTGATGCGGCACCAGCCAGGTATTGGGCCCGGGCCAGGTACTGGCCATGCGCTCGATCCAGGCCTGCGGGAAGTCTTCGAACAGAAAATCGAACTGGCGGATATTGTCCGCCACCAGGATCAGGCCTTTGTCCACCGAACGATTCTTGATCGCCAGCAGCCGATCCACCGCCTCTTCGTTCCAAGGGTCGCAGCCCAGGCCCCAGACCGCCTCGGTCGGATAGGCAATCACCGCGCCTGCGCGAACCTCTTGTGCGGCTTTCAGCACACGCCACCTATTGACCATGGTTTAACTCTCCGGACTAAAGCTGTGCGCAGTTTACCCATCTTCTTTGCAAAACCTAGCAGCACAAAAACCTAGCCACGCGCGAGCCAGCGCCCGCTCTCGCAGATGACCTGGCCTTCCAGCTCCAGCTCGGTGAGCGTCGCCAGCACTTGGGATAATGTGCGCCCGCTGGCAATGGCCAACCCCTCGCTGGTCTGGGGAGCAGCGTGCAGCAGTGCGACCAGCGGATGAGTAACCGGGATCGGCGCCGGCTGAGATAACGCCTGCCAGCCACGCAAGCCTTCCAGAATATGCTCGATGGTTTCCACCAGCACCGCACCCTCGCGGATCAACTGATGGCAGCCCTTGGCGCCAGGGTGATGGATAGAGCCAGGGATTGCGTACACCTCACGGCCCTGCTCGGCCGCCAGTTTGGCCGTAATCAGCGAACCACTGGCCATGCTGGCTTCCACCACCAGTACGCCCAGGGACAGCCCGCTGATGATCCGGTTACGCCGTGGAAAGTTGGCAGCCTGGGGCGCGGCATCCAGCGGAAACTCAGAAACCACCGCGCTGCCTTGAGCAATCATCGCCGCGGCAAGGCGCCGATGACGTTGTGGATAAAAATTTTCCAGTCCCGTGCCCAGCACGCCGATTGTCTGACCGCCCACCTCCAGCGCAGCCTGATGCGCCGCGCCGTCGATACCCAACGCCAAGCCACTGGTGATGACAAACCCGGCACCCGCCAGGCTGCGGGAAAACGCAGCGGCGGTGTCCATACCTGGGCGGGATGCGCGACGACTGCCGACCACCGCCAACTGCGGTTTTTCCAGAATGCCAGGGTCGCCGGCAATGAATAACAACGGCGGTGCATCATCGATCTGAGCCAACAGTGCCGGGTATTCAGGCTGATCCCACATCAACAAATGCTGGGCCGGATGCTCAAGCCACGCCAATGCCGCGCTGGCACCGTCGCGGATTTCCTGGCTTCGCCGTGCCTCGGCGCTGATGGCCGGCAAGCCCAGAGATCGCCAGGCACTGGCAGGGGCGCTGATGGCTTTGGAGGCGCAACCGAACGCCTCAATCAACAAACGAAAACGCTTCGGCCCCAGCTCTGGCAGCCTGTGCAACCGTAGGCGGGCCTCCAGTTCTGATGGGGAAATTTCGTGGCTGTTTATTGGAGTCATCTGATCATCCTTGACCGGAACAAGCTGTGGATAAGTCTGTTGGTAACTTATTTAGCAGGCTACTTATTGGGTTTGACGGGCAGTCTCGAAACGGTCCATCACCGCCAATGATTGTGAAGCGCTGAGCACCAGACCAAAGCTGAGCTTTTCATAGGTGCGAAACACCAGCAGGGTGCCGGCGGGCTCATCGGGAAGCGTTACCGGGGAGTCATTCAGGGAGTCCCTGACGGTGGCACCGGCTTTTATGACGGTCAGCAACTGGCCTTCGACCAAGCCATCGCGACGACCTTTGTCCAGAGTGACGGCGTCGAGTACCCCAATCTGGGTGACGCCTCGGGGGACATCGATGATGCGCCCTTCGATAAACGCCGCATTCAGCGGCACTTTGAGCCTTGCCAGGTCCATCGCAGGCTCGGCACGCAGCAAGCGATCACCGGGGCGTACCTCTTGGGTCACCCGTTGCAGCACCAGGGTGCTCAGATCACCAGCGTAGATAAAGCGAGCAGTGCCGATATCGTCGGCATTGACGCCCAGAAATTCATGGGTGGCAGGGTCGGTGTAAAGCTTGCCGCGCCGCACCACGGCGTAGGCGGGCTGGGCGGGATCCAAAACGCCACGGGCATGCACACGCTCACCGTTGGTGCCCATGACCCGACCGTTGTCGGCCGCGATAATGTAAGGCGCTGTGTCCAGATCCTCGGGTTTATCCAGAATGCGGTTATGCAGCAGGAAGCGTTGGATGGCCTGTTGCGTCGATGGATCGAGAGGCTGGTCTGGCCGCGGCGAGAACGCCATGGCAAACGGCGCCCACAGCAGCAAGACGAGTAGCGATTTCCTCATGGGGTCAATCTCCTTTATTATGTGCGTTCGCGTGAAATGCCTTGGCCTTCGCGGCTTTCGAGCGTTTCACACCGGCCGTATGGGTCCATCCCACCGCCGATTTGCCTTTACCTCACATGTGCAGCAATTACGCTTATGGCTATTTTGAACATCCTCGAATTTCCCGACTCGCGCCTGCGCACGATCGCCAAACCGGTGGCCGTAGTGGACGACAAGGTTCGTCAGTTGGTCGATGACATGTTTGAAACAATGTATGAAGCCCCGGGCATCGGCCTCGCCGCGACCCAGGTCAACGTGCATCAGCGCGTCGTGGTCATGGACCTGTCGGAAGATCGCAGCGAACCACGGGTGTTCATCAACCCCGAATTCGAACCGCTGACCGACGAGATGGGCGAATACCAGGAAGGCTGCCTGTCGGTGCCGGAGTTCTACGAGAACGTCGAGCGCCCGTTGCGCGTGAAAATTAAGGCTCTGGACCGTGATGGCAAGCCCTATGAACTGATCGCCGACGGCCTGCTTGCGGTATGTATCCAGCACGAGTGCGACCACCTCAACGGCAAACTGTTTGTCGATTACCTGTCCACGCTTAAGCGTGACCGGATCAAGAAGAAGCTGGAAAAAAAGCATCGCCAGCAAGCTTGATGCCCCTCTTCCAAAGGCTTGCTGCGGCAAGCCTTTTTCTTTTGTGACTGTTTTTAACCGAGAACGCCCATGACCGAGCCACTGCGCATTGTTTTTGCCGGTACACCCGAATTTGCCGCCGAACACCTCAAGGCGCTGCTCGCCAGCCCCTATGAGGTGGTCGCGGTGTACACCCAGCCGGATCGCCCGGCCGGGCGTGGGCAAAAACTGATGCCGAGCCCGGTCAAGCAACTGGCGCTGGAACACAACATCCCAGTGCTGCAGCCGCCGACCCTGCGCAACGCCGAGGCCCAGGCCGAATTGGCCGCGTTACAACCGGACCTGCTGGTGGTGGTGGCCTATGGTCTGATCCTGCCTCAGGCCGTCTTGGATATCCCACGCCTGGGCTGCATCAACAGCCACGCCTCGCTATTGCCGCGCTGGCGCGGTGCGGCGCCGATCCAGCGTGCCGTCGAGGCCGGCGACAGCGAAAGCGGCGTGACCGTGATGCGCATGGAAGCAGGCCTGGACACCGGCCCGATGCTGCTGAAAGTCACCACCCCAATCACCGCCGAAGACACCGGCGGCAGCCTGCACGACCGCCTCGCCGAGTTGGGCCCGCCGGCCGTGATCCAGGCCATCGCCGGCCTGGCTGCCGGTACCCTGCAAGGCGAAGTGCAGGACGACAGCCTGGCCACTTACGCACACAAATTGAACAAAGACGAAGCACGCATCGACTGGCGCCGCCCGGCCGTGGAGCTGGAGCGCCTCGTGCGGGCCTTCAACCCCTGGCCGATCTGCCACAGCGCCCTCAATGGCGAAGCCCTGAAAGTGCTGGCCGCTACCTTGGCCGACGGCACCGGCGCGCCCGGTGAGATCATCGGCGCCAGCAAGGACGGCCTGCTGGTGGCCTGCGGCGAACAGGCGCTATGCCTGACTCGTCTGCAATTGCCCGGTGGCAAAGCGCTGAATTTCAGCGATTTGTTCAACAGCCGACGTGAGAAGTTTTCCCTGGGTACCGTCCTCGGGGCAGCCGTCCAATGAACCCTCGTCTGGCCGCCGCCAAGGCACTCGCCGCCGTTCTCAACGGCAAGGCATCGCTCAACAGTTCGCTGCCCACACAGTTGGATAAGGTTGAAGATCGCGATCGCGGTTTCACTCAGGACCTGGCCTTCGGCACAGCCCGCTGGCAACCACGTTTGTCGGCGTTGGCAGCCAAGCTGTTGCAAAAGCCGTTCAAGGCGGCGGATGCGGATGTCGAAGCGCTGCTTTTGGTGGGCCTCTATCAACTGCTCTACACCCGGGTGCCGGCCCACGCCGCCATCGGAGAAACCGTCGGCTGTGCCGACAAACTGAAAAAGCCCTGGGCCAAGGCCCTGCTCAACGCCGTGCTGCGCCGCGCCCAGCGTGAAAGCGAAGCGCTGCTGGCCGAGCTTGAACATGACCCGGTGGTGCGTACCGCGCACCCACGTTGGTTGCAGAAATCCCTGAAAGCTTTTTGGCCGCAGCAGTGGGAAGCCATCTGCGCAGCCAACAATGCGCACCCGCCGATGATCCTGCGAGTCAATCGCCGCCATCATCAGCGCGACGCCTACCTGAAACTGCTCAGCGATGCCGGTCTCAGCGCCACGCCATGCGCCTACAGCGTCGACGGCATCGTGCTCGAAGCCGCCACCGATGTGCGCAGCCTGCCGGGGTTTGCCGAGGGTTGGATCAGCGTGCAGGACGAAGCCGCACAGCTGGCCGCCGACCTGCTTGATCTGGCGCCAGGCCAACGTGTGCTGGATGCCTGCTGCGCGCCGGGCGGTAAGACGTGTCACATTCTGGAAGTGGAAAAAGACCTGGCGCAGGTAGTCGCCGTCGACTTGGAAGCCAAGCGCCTGGTGCGTGTACGGGAAAACCTTGCGCGCCTGGGCCTGAGCGCCGAACTGATTGCCGCCGACGGTCGCGACACCGCCACTTGGTGGGACGGCAAACCTTTCCAGCGCATTCTGCTCGATGCGCCATGCTCTGCCACCGGCGTGATCCGCCGCCACCCGGACATCAAACTCACCCGCCAAGCCGATGACATCGCCGCCCTCGCCGCGCTGCAAGGGGAGTTGCTCGATGCCCTGTGGCCAACCCTGGAAGTTGGCGGCATTCTGCTCTACGCCACTTGCTCCACTTTACCCACCGAGAACACCGAGGTCATTGAAGCCTTTCTCGCGCGCACCAGCGGGGCGCGGGAGCTGGACCTCGCCACCGCGGCCGGTATCAAACAGCCCCATGGCCGCCAACTGCTTGCGCAGGAAGGCGGGCACGATGGCTTCTACTACGCCAAACTGATCAAGATCGCCGCCGCGCGCGGCTAAAGGCTTTGAGGGAGTGACCGGATGAAAATCATCATCCTAGGCGCAGGGCAGGTCGGTGGCACGTTGGCTGAACATTTGGCCAGCGAAGCCAATGACATCACCGTGGTGGACACCGACGCCGAGCGTCTGCGGAATTTGGGTGACCGCCTGGATATCCGAACCGTACAAGGCCGCGCCTCGTTTCCTACCGTACTGCGCCAAGCCGGTGCCGACGACGCCGACATGCTGGTCGCCGTGACCAATAGCGACGAAACCAACATGGTCGCCTGCCAGGTCGCCCACACGTTGTTTCACACGCCGACCAAGATCGCCCGGGTGCGTGAGGCCGCCTACCTGACCCGCGCAGGGCTGTTCGATAACGATGCGATCCCGGTGGATGTCTTGATCAGCCCGGAGCAGGTGGTTACCCACTACATCAAGCGCCTGATCGAGATCCCCGGCGCCTTGCAGGTGATCGACTTCGCCGAAGGCAAAGCGCAGCTGGTAGCGGTGAAGGCCTATTACGGCGGGCCTTTGGTGGGCCAGCAGTTGCGCCAATTGCGCGAACATATGCCGAACGTCGAAACCCGCGTGGCGGCGATTTTCCGTCGTGATCGGCCGATCCTGCCCCAGGGCGACACGGTGATCGAAGCCGACGACGAAGTGTTTTTCATCGCCGCCAAAGCGAATATTCGCGCAGTCATGAGCGAAATGCGCCGACTGGACGAAACCTACAAGCGCATCGTCATCGCCGGCGGCGGGCAAATCGGTGAGCGTTTGGCAGAGGCCATCGAAAGCCGCTACCAAGTCAAGATCATCGAGATGAGCCCTGCACGCTGCCGGCATTTATCCGACACCTTGGACAGTACGGTCGTACTCCAAGGCAGCGCTTCGGACCGCGACCTGCTGGTGGAAGAGAACATCGCCGACGCCGATATTTTCCTGGCGCTGACCAACGATGACGAGGCCAACATCATGTCGTCCCTGCTAGCCAAGCGCCTGGGGGCAAAAAAGGTGATGACCATCATCAACAATCCGGCCTATGTGGACCTGATCCAGGGTGGCGATATCGACATCGCCATCAGCCCGCAACTGGCGACCATCGGCACTTTGCTCGCCCATGTGCGCCGTGGCGATATCGTCAGCGTGCACTCCCTGCGCCGGGGCGCGGCGGAAGCGATTGAGGCGATTGCCCACGGCGATTCGAAGTCGAGCAAGGTCATCGGCAAGGCCATTCGCGACATTGGCCTGCCGCCGGGCACCACCATTGGCGCGATCATTCGCGATGAAGAGGTGATCATTGCCCACGACGACACGGTGATCGCCACTGGTGACCACGTCATCCTTTTCCTTGTGGATAAGAAACATATCCGTGACGTGGAGAAACTGTTCCACGTGGGGCTGAGCTTTTTCTGATTTAGGAGTACGCCGGCATGCTTGAATCCCTGGAGAAAATGCTCGCCAAGGGTGTGGATAACTCGCTGCTGCGCTTTGGCCTGGGCAAGGGTTATTTGGATTTGAAGGACAACGCCAAGGCAGCGGAGCATTTGCAGCGGTGCGTCGGCTTTGATCCGAAATATTCGGCGGCGTGGAAGTTGTTAGGCAAGGCGCAATTGGGCCTGGGCGATAACACCGCAGCACGACAGGCGTGGGAGAAGGGCGTCGAAGCGGCCCAGGCCCACGGCGACAAGCAGGCCGAGAAAGAGATGATGGTGTTCCTGAAGAAACTCGACCGCTGAACCCGAGCAGATCGAAAATGTAGGAGGGGCGGTGCGACGATTCGACTTGCCCCCTCCCACATTTGGTTTGCCGTTGTTTTTCGGTCAGCAGTAGGTCAGTACCACCGTGCTTCACCCGGCGGACGTTTCTTGAAGCGCTTCATGCTCCACATGTACTGGCTCGGGTAGGCGCCGACGTAACGTTCCACCACCTTGCTCATCGCCGCGCAGGACGTGGCGGTGTCGGTGCTGTACATGTCTTCCGGCGCCGCTTCCAGGATCACTTTGTAGCCCGAACCGTCCGGCAAGCGCAGGGCATGCAGGAACACGCCCACAGCCTTGTGGCCGGCGAGCATGTTGGGCACGAATTTGCTGGTGAGGGCTTGGGTGGCGAAGAACGGTACGAAGATTCCCGCGGACTCCGCCGGTTCCGGGTCGGCGGGAATACCCACCTGGCCACCTTTGCGCACTTCCTTGATCACACTCAGGATGCCTTCCTTGGTGGACGCAGCTACGCGGTTGCCCAGTTGCACCCGCTGCTTGCGCAGCAATTCGTCCACCGCCTTGAGCTTGGGCGGGCGGTAGAAAATGATCGGTTTGCACTGGCTGCAATAGAAGTGGTTCAACACCTCCCAGTTGCCCAGATGACTGGTGATGCCCACCACGCCTTTACCCGACGCCAGAGCCTCGTGCAGGACTTCCAGTCCTTCGACTTCACGCACAAGGTCGATGGAGCGCTGGGCCGGCCAGATCCAGGCGCAGGCGCTTTCGGTCAGGGACTTGCCGATGTCCATCAGACTGCGGCCGACTAGCCGCTCGCGCTCGGCGGGGTCCATGTCCGGAAAGCATTTGGAGAGGTTGATCCGCACCGTGTCGCGAGAGCGGTTGGGGGTTTTCCACATGACCCAGCCAATCGCGGTACCGACGGCCTGGACAGCGCGCCAGGGCAGTAGGGCGAACAACCGGAGAGCGCCTACCAACAAGGCGCCTTTAAACTTTTCCACAGGTCACTCCTGATCGTGTGCGGTGCGCAAAGCGCGCATTCTAACCGGCGTTGACCAACTGCGCGTAACGGTCGCAATCCTGAGTGTGATCCATGACCATGCCCGAGGCCTGCATAAAGGCGTAGCAAATGGTCGGACCGACAAAGGTGAAACCGGCTTTTTTCAAGGCTTTGCTCATCGCCTCGGCCTCTGGCGTGATCGCCGGAACTTCACTGCGATCCTTGAAGTGATTGATCTTGGGCACGCCACCGACGAAAGACCATAGCAAGCCCACCGGGTCTTCCAGCGCCAGCCAGGCAGCCGCATTGCGGCGGGTGGCGTTGAGCTTCAAGCGATTGCGCACGATGCCTGGGTCCTGCATCAACGCTTCGATTTCATCATCGCTCAAGCGCGCCAGGCGCTGGGCATCGAAGCCGAACAACACCTTTCGATAATGCTCGCGTTTGCGTAAAACGGTGATCCAGGACAGGCCCGCCTGGAACCCTTCGAGCAATAACAACTCGAACAAACCCTGCGCATCGCGCAGCGGCGTTCCCCACTCTTGATCGTGATAAGCCATGTACAGCGGATCTTCAGAACACCAAAAGCAGCGTGGCATAAGGCTCCAGGGGATGGTGGCGCGGCCGAATCGGGTATACTCCCGCTCTTTAAATCGCAGCCCAAGTAACAGGTGAATTTCGTGAGCCAGCCTACGCCAGCCGTGCGTACCTTCCAAGACTTGATCCTCGCCCTCCAGCAATACTGGGCCGAGCAAGGTTGTGTGGTACTTCAGCCCTACGATATGGAAGTAGGCGCCGGCACTTTCCACACCGCAACATTCCTGCGGGCCATCGGCCCGGAAACCTGGAACGCCGCTTATGTGCAGCCCAGTCGCCGCCCGACTGACGGCCGCTACGGCGAAAACCCGAACCGTCTGCAGCACTACTACCAGTTCCAGGTGGTATTGAAGCCCAACCCGGACAATTTCCAGGAACTGTACCTGGGCTCGCTCAAGCATGTGGGCCTGGACCCTCTGGTACACGACATCCGTTTCGTCGAAGACAACTGGGAATCGCCGACCCTGGGCGCCTGGGGTCTGGGCTGGGAAGTCTGGCTCAACGGTATGGAAGTGACGCAATTCACGTACTTCCAGCAGGCCGGCGGCATCGAGTGCTACCCGGTGACCGGCGAAATCACCTACGGCCTGGAACGCCTGGCGATGTACCTGCAAGGTGTGGACTCGGTCTACGACCTGGTATGGGCTGACGGCCCGTTCGGCAAAGTCACCTATGGCGACGTGTTCCACCAGAACGAAGTGGAGCAGTCGACCTATAACTTCGAACACGCCAATGTCGACAAGCTGTTCGAACTGTTCGATTTCTATGAAAGCGAAGCCAAGCGCCTGATCGAGTTGGATCAGCCGCTGCCGTTGCCGAGCTATGAAATGGTGTTGAAGGCTTCCCATACCTTCAACCTGCTGGACGCCCGCCGCGCCATCTCGGTGACCGCGCGTCAGCAATACATCCTGCGTGTACGCACCCTGGCGCGTTCCGTCGCCCAAGCCTACCTGCTGGCACGCGCCAAGCTGGGCTTCCCGATGGCAACCCCGGACCTGCGTGATGAAGTGTTGGCTAAGCTGGAGGCTGCACAATGAGTGCTCAAGATTTCCTGGTTGAACTGGGCACCGAAGAGCTGCCACCCAAGGCACTCAATACCCTGGCCGATGCGTTCCTGGCCGGGATCGAAAAAGGCCTGCAGACCGCAGGTTTGAAGTTTGAAGCGAAAAAAGTCTACGCCGCGCCGCGCCGCCTGGCGGTGTTGCTGACCGCGCTGGAAACCCAACAGCCGGACCGCAGCATCAACCTCGACGGCCCGCCGCGCCAGGCCGCGTTCGACGCCGAAGGTAACCCGACCCAGGCCGCCCTTGGCTTTGCCAAAAAATGTGGCGTCGAGCTGAGCGACATCGATCAAAGTGGTCCGAAACTGCGCTTTAGCCAGGTGATTACCGGCAAGCCGACCGCCAGCCTGTTGCCGACCATTGTCGAAGACTCCCTGAACGACCTGCCGATTCCCAAGCGCATGCGCTGGGGCGCGCGCAAGGAAGAGTTCGTGCGTCCGACCCAGTGGCTGGTGATGCTGCTCGGTGACCAAGTCATCGACTGCACCATCCTCGCCCAGAAGGCTGGCCGCGACTCCCGCGGTCACCGTTTCCATCATCCGCAAAGCGTGCGCATCACCTCGCCGGCCAATTACCTCAGTGACCTGCGCGGCGCTTACGTATTGGCCGATGCCAATGAACGTCGTGAACTGATCAGCAAGCGCACCGAAGAGCTGGCCCGCCTGCAGGAAGGCACCGCCATCGTGCCGCCGAACCTGCTCGACGAAGTAACCGCGCTGGTTGAATGGCCGGTGCCGTTGGTGTGCTCGTTCGAAGAGCGCTTCCTCGACGTGCCGCAGGAAGCCCTGATCACCACAATGCAGGACAACCAGAAGTATTTCTGCCTGCTGGACATGGATGGCAAGTTACTGCCGCGCTTTATCACCGTGGCCAACATCGAGAGCAAGGACCCGCAGCAGATCATCGCCGGTAACGAGAAAGTCGTTCGCCCGCGCCTGACCGACGCCGAGTTCTTCTTCAAGCAAGACAAGAAGCAGAAGCTGGAAGACTTCAACCTGCGCCTGCAGAACGTGGTGTTCCAGGAAAAACTCGGCAGTGTCTATGACAAGGCCGTCCGGGTTTCGAAACTGGCCGCTTACATTGCACCGCGCATTGGCGGTGATGCCGCCTGGGCCGCGCGTGCGGGCTTGCTGTCCAAGTGCGACCTGGCCACCGAGATGGTCGGTGAGTTCCCCGAGATGCAAGGCGTCGCCGGTTACTACTACGCCCTCAACGACGGCGAGCCGAACGACGTGGCTTTGGCGCTGAACGAGCAGTACATGCCGCGCGGTGCCGGCGCCGAGTTGCCGTCCACCCTGACCGGCGCGGCCGTGGCCATCGCCGATAAGCTGGACACCCTGGTCGGCATCTTCGGTATCGGCATGCTGCCGACCGGTAGCAAAGACCCCTATGCCCTGCGCCGTGCGGCCTTGGGCGTGCTGCGCATTCTGATCGACAAGAAGCTCGACCTCGACCTGACCCAGGCCGTGGTGTTCGCGGTCGGCCAGTTCGGCGGCAAGGTCAAGCAGGCCGGCCTGGCTGAACAAGTGCTGGAATTCGTGTTCGACCGTCTGCGTGCGCGTTACGAAGACGAGGGCGTGGACGTGTCGGTGTACCTGTCGGTTCGCGCTCTGCAACCGGGCTCGGCACTGGACTTCGACCAGCGCGTACAAGCCGTGCAGGCGTTCCGCAAGTTGCCGGAAGCCGACGCACTGGCGGCCGTGAACAAGCGTGTGTCGAACCTGCTGAGCAAGGCCGAAGGCCTGGGCAATGCCGACGTCGACCCTGGCCTGTTTGCCGATGCCAAGGAGTTCTCGCTGAACTCGGCCATCGCCAAGGCCGAGAATGCGGTGAAACCGCTGATTGCAGAACGCAATTACGCCGAAGCACTGGCGCGCCTGGCTACCTTGCGTGAGCCGGTGGATGCGTTCTTCGAAGCGGTGATGATCAATGCCGAAGATGCCGGTGTACGGAAAAACCGCTACGCCATGCTCGCGCGTCTGCGCGGCTTGTTTGTCAATATCGCCGATATTTCGACCCTGAGCTGACCATGCTGAAACTGCTGATTCTCGATCGGGACGGGGTGATCAATTACGACTCCGACGCTTACATCAAGTCGGTGGAGGAGTGGATTCCACTGCCCGGCTCGATCGAGGCCATTGCGCAGTTGAGCAAAGCCGGCTGGACGGTGGCCGTCGCCACCAACCAGTCCGGCATTGCCCGTGGCTACTATGACCTCGCAACCCTGGACGCCATGCACGCGCGCTTGCGCACGTTGGTGGCCGAGCAGGGCGGTGAGGTGGGGTTGGTGGTGTACTGCCCCCATGGACCGGACGAGGGCTGCGATTGCCGCAAACCCAAGCCGGGCATGTTGAAAACCATTGCAGAACATTACAACGTGCCATTGGCTGGGATATGGTTCGTCGGGGACAGCCTCGGTGACCTGGAGGCGGCCAAGGCCGTCGACTCTCAGCCAGTTTTGGTAAAGACCGGGAAAGGCGAAAAGACCCAGGCGAAAAACCTGCCGGTAGGCACTTTGATTTTTGACGATCTGGCGGCAGTTGCCGCAGAACTTATCAACAACTAGCCGCCCTCGACTTCCTGACCAAGGATTGTTCGGGAGTGCGCTGTTCAACAGGCGGGCCGTGTCCCGCAACGGTAAATGCCGCCATGTCGATCTTGCAGGCCATCAGAACCTTTTTCTTTTACCTGCTGCTGGGCACCAGTTCGTTTCTCTGGTGCACCCTGAGCTTTTTTATTGCGCCGTTCCTGCCGTTCAAGGCGCGCTATCGCTTTATCAACGTCTACTGGTGCCGCTGCGCTTTGTGGTTGGCCAAGGTATTCCTGAATATCCGTTTCGAGGTCAAGGGCGCGGAAAACGTCCCGCAGCAGCCTTGCGTGATTCTGTCGAACCATCAGAGCACCTGGGAAACGTTCTTTCTCTCGGCATACTTTTCGCCCCTGAGCCAGGTGCTCAAGCGCGAGCTGCTGTATGTTCCGTTCTTCGGTTGGGCCATGGCCATGTTGCGGCCGATCGCGATTGATCGAGACAACCCCAAAGCCGCGCTCAAGCACGTTGCCAAGAAGGGCGATGAGCTACTCAAAGATGGTGTGTGGGTACTGATCTTCCCCGAAGGCACACGAGTACCCTACGGCACTGTGGGCAAGTTCTCCCGTGGCGGGACGGCTTTGGCGGTCAACGCCAATCTGCCGGTATTGCCGATTGCCCATAACGCCGGCAAATTCTGGCCAAAAACTGGCTGGGCCAAACGCGAAGGCACGATCACTGTGGTGATTGGCGAACCGATGTACGCCGAAGGAGAGGGCCCAAGGGCTATTGCAGCGCTGAACGACCGTGCTCAGGCGTGGAATGAAGCGCAGCAACGGGCCATGGGCTCACTGCCTCCGGAGCCGGTGGTGGTGGACACGCCCGTCGTTTGAAGTTCTGTGGATAACCTGTGCACGGATTGTTGGCAAATGGCTCTTTTTTCAAAATAAATAGATGATTTTATTGAATATTCAAAAAAAGATTAAAAT
>NZ_JAEILC010000049.1:0-29814 GCF_016307435.1 Pseudomonas sp. S4_EA_1b
CTGTTGGCGGGCCAAATTGTGGCGAATTTGCCAGCACATCTTGGCCCAGATGTGGGAGGGGGCTTGCCCCCGATAGCAGTGTGTCAGCCCTGAATGTACTGGCTGACACACAGCCATCGGGGGCAAGACCTCTCCCACATTTTTTCCACCAGGCGTTAGATTGGCGAGAATCCGGCATCCGGTCTAGCGTTTAACCACCGACTGCAAAGGAGACCACCGTGCGAAAGGCTCAACGCGCCATATCCCTGCTGTTGCTGGCCTGCCTGTGGCTGACGACCCTCCCGGCACTGGCTGACGCAGGCACGCCTCAGTGGAAAGACACCGGCCCGGTCACCAAGAAAAAGCAGAAAGAGGTCAATTCCGGCAGCTGGCAACCCCAGGCCCAACCGGCTCCCAAAGAGGACGCAGAAAACCCCTACAACGAAGGGGAAGACAGCGAAACCTATGACGATGGCGACCAATAGCCGCAAAAAGAAAGCCCCTCCCGCCAGGCTGATGCGCAACCTGATGGGAAGGGCTGTGAAACTCTGCTACTGATCGGTCCGGCGCGCTCAGGCGACGAATTGTTCCGCGTAGTGGCAAGCCACCTGACGGTTATCCAACGCTCGCAATTGCGGCTCCTCGGTGCTGCAACGCTCGGTGGCGTACGGGCAGCGCTTGTGGAACGCGCAACCCGGCGGCGGGTTCAAGGGGTTGGGCAACTCGCCGACGATTTTGATCTTCGGTTTGTTCGGATCCGGATGAATGGTCGGTGTGGCCGACAGCAGCGCCTGGGTGTAGGGGTGCAGCGGGCGCGCGTAAATGTCTTCCTTCGGGCCGACTTCCACCGGGCGACCGAGGTACATCACCATCACATCGTCGGCAACGTGTTGCACCACCGCCAGGTTGTGGGAAATGAACACGTAGGCCGTGTTGAATTCCTGCTGCAGATCCATGAACAGATTGAGCACCTGGGCCTGGATCGACACGTCGAGCGCCGAGGTCGGCTCATCCGCAACCAGCACTTTGGGTTGCAGCATCATCGCCCGAGCCAATGCAATCCGCTGGCGTTGGCCGCCGGAGAACATGTGCGGGTAGCGCTGATAATGCTCGGGGCGCAGGCCCACTTGCTTCATCATTGCCTGCACTTTCTCGCGGCGTTCGGCGGCGGACAGGTTGGTGTTGATCAGCAGCGGCTCGCCCAGTTGGTCGCCGACTTTCTGCCGTGGGTTCAGCGAGGCATACGGGCTCTGGAACACCATCTGCACGTCTTTGCGCAATTGCTTGCGCTGGGCCTTGTCGGCACCGGCAACTTCCTGGCCGGCGATTTTCAGCGAGCCCGAAGACGGTTCTTCAATCAGCGTGAGTGCGCGGGCGAGGGTGGACTTGCCGCAACCCGACTCGCCGACCACGGCGAGGGTCTTGCCGGCTTCCAGCTCGAACGACACACCATTGAGGGCCCGCACGGTGGCGTGGCCCTTGAACAGGCCACGGGACACTTCGTAGTGACGGGTCAGGTCGCGGGCGGTAAGAACGACGGTCATTACGCCACCTCCTGGTTCAAGGGGTAGAAGCAGCGCGCGAGGCTGTTGGTTTTAGGATCGAGGCCCGGGCGCTGGGCACGGCAGGATTCCTGCACATACGGGCAGCGCGGCGACAGCAGGCAACCCTGCGGGCGGTCGTAGCGGCCGGGCACGATGCCAGGCAACGTGGCCAGGCGGGTGGCGCCCAGGCTGTGCTCGGGGATCGCCTTGAGCAGCGCTTCGCTATAAGGGTGCGCGGGAATATCAAACAGTTGCGGCACCTGGCCAACTTCCACGGCTTGGCCGGCATACATCACGCACACGCGCTGGGCGGTTTCGGCCACCACGGCGAGGTCGTGGGTGATCAGCACCAGGCCCATGTTCTGCTCTTTTTGCAGGGCCAGCAGCAGGTCCATGATCTGCGCCTGGATGGTCACGTCCAACGCGGTGGTCGGTTCGTCGGCGATCAGCAGTTTCGGCTCGCCGGCAATTGCCATGGCGATGGCTACGCGCTGGCTCATACCGCCGGACAGTTGGTGCGGATAGGCGTCCATACGGCTGGCGGCGCCTGGGATCTCAACTTTTTCCAACAATTCGATCGCGCGCTTGCGTGCTTGTTTGCCGGACATTTTCAGGTGCAGGCGCAGCACTTCTTCAATCTGGAAACCCACGGTGTAGCTGGGGTTCAGCGCGGTCATCGGGTCCTGGAACACCATCGCCAGGTCTTTGCCGACGATCTGGCGACGTTGACGGCTGCTCAGCTTGAGCATGTCCTTGCCGTCGAAGGTCAGCGCATCGGCGGTGACGATGCCGGGATGCTCGATCAGGCCCATCAGCGCCATCATGGTCACGGATTTCCCCGAACCCGACTCGCCCACGATGGCCAGTACTTCGCCCTTGTCCACGGACAGGTCGAGGCCGTCGACCACCGGCACGGCGGTTGCGTCGCCGAAGCGTACGTTGAGATTCTTGATTTCTAACAGTGACATGGGAATCTCCTCAGGCGGCGTTCTTGAGTTTCGGGTCCAGCGCATCGCGCAGGCCGTCACCCATCAAGTTGATTGCCAGCACGCTGAGCAAAATGGTCAAACCAGGCAGGCTCACCACCCACCAGGCGCGTTCGATGTAGTCACGGGCCGAAGCCAGCATGGTGCCCCACTCCGGGGTCGGCGGTTGTACGCCAAGGCCGAGGAAGCCCAGCGCCGCGGCATCGAGGATCGCCGAGGAGAAACTCAAGGTGGCCTGCACGATCAGCGGCGCCATGCAGTTGGGCAGCACAGTGATGAACATCAGGCGCGGCAGACCGGCACCGGCCAGGCGCGCGGCAGTCACGTAGTCACGGTTCAACTCGCCCATCACCGCAGCACGGGTCAGACGCACGTAGGACGGCAGCGACACGATGGCGATAGCGATCACGGTGTTGATCAGGCCAGGGCCGAGGATGGCAACGATGGCCACGGCCAGCAGCAGCGACGGCAGGGCCAGCATGATGTCCATCAGGCGCATGATGGTCGGGCCCAGCAGACGCGGGAAGAACCCGGCGAACAGACCCAGCAGGATGCCCGGGATCAGCGACATCACCACCGACGACAAACCGATCAGCAGCGACAGGCGCGAACCCTGGATCAGGCGCGAGAGCAGGTCACGGCCCAGTTCGTCGGTGCCCAACAGAAACTGCATCTGCCCGCCTTCCAGCCACGCCGGCGGGGTGAGCAGGAAGTCGCGGTATTGCTCGCTGGGGTTATGGGGCGCGACCCACGGGGCGAAGATCGCGCAGAACACGATCAGCAACATAAACAGCAGGCCGGCAACCGCGCCTTTGTTTTTGGAAAAGGCTTGCCAGAATTCTTTGTACGGGGACGGGTACAGCAGGCTTTGATCGACTGCTGACACTGGAGTAGGTGTGGTCATGGTCATGATCTCAGCGCTGGTGACGGATGCGTGGGTTGGCGAAGCCGTAGAGGATATCCACCACGAAGTTCACCAGGATCACCAGGCAGGCGATCAGCAGGATGCCGTTCTGCACCACCGGGTAGTCCCGCGCGCCAATGGCTTCGATCAGCCATTTACCGATGCCGGGCCAGGAGAAGATGGTTTCGGTCAGCACAGCGCCGGCCAGCAGGGTGCCGACTTGCAGGCCCACTACGGTCAATACCGGGATCAGCGCGTTGCGCAGGCCGTGCACGAACACCACGCGTGTCGGCGACAGGCCCTTGGCCTTGGCGGTGCGGATGTAGTCTTCGCGCAGCACTTCGAGCATCGACGAACGGGTCATCCGCGCGATCACCGCCAGCGGAATGGTGCCGAGCACGATGGCCGGCAGGATCAGGTGGTGCAGGGCGTCGAAGAACGCGTCCGGCTCGTCAGCCAGCAGCGTGTCGATCAGCATGAAGCCGGTGCGCGGCTCGATGTCGTAGAGCAGGTCGATGCGCCCGGAAACCGGGGTCCAGCCCAGGCTCACCGAGAAGAACATGATCAGGATCAGGCCCCACCAGAAGATCGGCATCGAATAGCCCGCCAGGGAGATGCCCATCACCCCGTGGTCGAACAGGGATCCTCGCTTGAGTGCCGCGATTACCCCGGCCAACAGGCCCAGGACGCCGGCGAACAACAGGGCGGCCATGGACAGTTCCAGGGTCGCGGGGAAGAGGGCGGTGAACTCGGTCCACACGCTGGTACGGGTGCGCAGGGACTCACCAAGATCGCCCTGGGCGAGCTTGCCGACATAGTCCAGGTATTGCGCATACAGCGGCTTGTTAAGGCCAAGGCGTTCCATTGCCTGTGCGTGCATCTCGGGGTCGACGCGGCGTTCGCCCATCATGACTTCTACGGGGTCGCCGGGAATCATGCGTATCAACGCAAACGTCAGCAACGTGATGCCGAAGAACGTGGGGATCAATAACCCCAGTCGGCGGGCAATAAAACTAAACATCTTGTGGTGTACCTCAATCAGCCGGTTAGGCAGGTTCGGCACCGCCCATGTCGACGGTGCCGAGCGTTTTTCTTATTTACTTCACCTGGGTGGTGGCGAAGTTATTAGTCGTCAGAGGGCTTTGGGTAAAGCCTTCGACGTTCTTGCGCATGGCGGTAAACATTTTCGGGTAGGCCATGGGAATCCACGGTTGGTCTTTCTCGAAAACATCCAGGGCTTGTTCATAGAGTGCAGCGCGCTCAGCGGGTTCAGCGTCAGCGCGGGCCTTGTCGATCAAAGCCTGAAACTCTTTGTTACACCAGCGGGCGTAGTTTTCGCCGTTTTTCGCAGCATCGCAACTCAGGTTCGGCGTGAGGAAGTTATCCGGGTCGCCGTTATCGCCGGCCCAGCCCGCGGACACCATGTCATGCTCGCCAGCTTTGGCGCGCTTGAGCATCTCGCCCCATTCCATGACTTTGATGTTCACTTTCAGGCCGATCTGCGCCAGGTCTGCCTGCATGCGCTGGGCGCCGAGCATCGGGTTGGGGTTGGTCGGGCCGCCGCCGTTACGGGTGAACAGGGTGAACTCGGTGCCTTCCGGTACGCCAGCTTCCTTGAGCAGGGCGCGGGCCTTGTCCAGGTCGCGCTCAGGGTTCTTCAACTTATTGTTGAAGCCCAGCAGGGTTGGTGGATACGGGCCGGTGGCGTCGATGGCGTTGCCTTTGCCATAGAGGGATTCGTTGTAGCCTTTCTTGTCGAACGCGATATTGATCGCGTGGCGCACCCGCGCGTCGCTCATGTACTTGTGGGTGGTGTTCAGGGCGGTGTACGCGGTGGTCATCGCCGCCAATTCCGCCACTTTCAGGTTTGGGTCGGCCTTCACGCTCGGCACGTCGTCGGGCTTGGGATACAGCGCGATCTGACATTCGTTGGCCTTGAGCTTTTGCAGGCGCACGTTGTTGTCGGTGGTGATCGCCAGGATCAGCGGATCGGCCGGCGGCTTGCCACGGAAGTACTCCGGGTTGGCCTTGAAGCGCACCTGGGCGTCCTTGGCGTAGCGGGTGAAGATGAACGGGCCGGTGCCGATCGGCTTGCTGTTCAGCTCATCGGTCTTGCCGGACTTGAGCAACTGGTCGGCGTATTCGGCGGAGTGAATCGAGGAGAACGCCATGGCCAGGTCGGCCAGGAATGGTGCTTCAGGACGGGTCAGGGTAAAGACGACGGTGTGATCGTCGGTTTTCTCTACGCTCTTGAGCAGTTCTTTGAAGCCCATGCTCTCGAAGTACGGGTAGCCCACGGTGGACTTGTTATGCCACGGGTGATTCGGGTCCAGCTGGCGCTTGAAGCTCCAGAGCACGTCGTCGGCATTCAGGTTGCGCGTGGGTTTGAAGTAATCGGTGGTGTGGAACTTGATGTCTTCACGCAGGTGGAAGGTGTAGGTCAGGCCATCGGCGCTGATTTCCGGCAGGTCCTTGGCCAGCGCGGGAACCACTTCGGTAGTACCGGGCTTGAAATCCACCAGACGGTTGAACACGGTTTCGGCCGCGGCGTCCGCGGTGACGGCGGTGGTGTACAGGACCGGGTCAAAACCCTCCGGGCTGGCTTCGGTGCAGACCACCAGGGGTTTGGCCGATACGCCGATAGCTGCGCTCAATAGCGCGGCGGCAACGGCAGCTTGTAGCGGGAGCATTTTCATTCAGAGCCCTCTGCAATCGATGGGACCAGACAAGCGTAGACGGCAGGCTCTTCCTGAGCCTGCCGTCTGCCTGGTGCTAATTAAAGAATGTTGAATGGGATGGTGGTGACCAGACGGAACTCTTTGATGCTGCCGTCCGCCTGGAACTCGCTGCCACGGTGCTCCACATAAGTCGCGCGCACGGTCGTGGCTTTGAGTGGGCCGCTTTGCAGGGCGTAAGAGGCGCCTACACCGTATTCCTGATGCTTCTCGCCGTCTTGGGACTGGATGCCGTCGTAGGCGAACTTGGCCCGGCCGTTGTTACCGGTGTAGTGAGTACCGTCGATACCCCAGCCGCGAGCCGAGTAGGCGTTGAATTTCAAGCCTGGTACACCGTACTCCGCCATGTTGATGGCGTAGGCGACCTGGAAAGACTTCTCGTTCGGGCCGTTGAAGTCCGAGGTCAGGGAGTTGGCCAGGTAGATGCCGTTGGTTTCGTGCAGGTAGTCGAAGTACTCGTTACCGTTCACTTGCTGGTAAGCGAAGGTCAGGCTGTGTGCCTGGTGAGTCAGGCCCAAGGACAGGGAGAAGGTATCGTTGTCGATTTCCCCCATCTCTTTTTTGCCTTCATCGACAGTCTTGTAGTAGTTGAAGCCGGTAGTCAGCCCCAGTTGCGAAGTGTCGCCCAATTCGTGGGTTGCACCGAAGTAGTACTGGTTCCAGAAGTCCTTCACGTTGGCGGCGAAGAAGCTGGTTTTCAGGCTTTTCAGCGGCTGGTAGTTCACGCCCAGGGTCGATACTTTGTCGGTTTCCTGGGTGCCGTTGCCGTATTCGCTACGGAATTTCGACAGGCTTTGTTCGGTACGTGGCGAAACGCGATCGAAGATACCGCCCTGGAACGACAGGTTGCTGAACTCTTCGCTATTGAAGCTCACACCTTCGAAGCTCGATGGCAAAGCACGGTTGCCGATGGTGTCGACGATGCCGCTGCTGAAGTTCTGGCGACCTGCGGTCAAAGTGGTGTTGGACACGCGGAACTGCACGTTGGCCAGGCCCAGTTTGCTCCACTGATCTACGGCGTTGCCGTCGGAGTCGGCCAGGGTACGGTTGGAGCCGCCCTTGATGTCACGCTTGCTGCGATCCAAGACCAGCGCGTTGTAAACCGCTACTTCTGTCTTGACACCGACAGTGCCCTGGGTGAACCCCGAGCTTGCGTTAAGGATAGTGCCCTGCACCCAGTTGGTACGGTTGCGGTCGGTGCGAGTTTCGCCGTGTTTCTCGTAGGAGAAGGTGCCGCCACGGTATTTGCTTTCATGGGAGTACCAGTTACGCGTGGTGCCGCCCAGGCTGAAATCTTCGATAAAGCCTTTGGCTTCGCTTTGCGCGCTGGTGCCGGCCAATGTCGTCGGAACGAAGTCCTGGCTGGCCGGTTCTGCGTAGGCGGTGGCCGTGATGCTGCTGATGGCCATAGCCAGAAGCACTTTGCTGCTCAGTTTCATGGGTGGAGCTCCTTTGGTTCTCTTTTTTTATGCCGGTCTTTTTAGGTGAACCGGCTATTGGTGTGTAACTCGTTCAAGCTGTTGCAAACGTTTGCCGTAGGAAAAATCCCAATAAAAGGCTGCACGTTTGCAGCAGGGCAGCTTTCGCCCTGCGCAATCCGGTTATTTTCTTATGGGGTAATACTGACGCCCGAGAACACGTTGCGGCCGAAGGGGCTGACTTTGAACCCTTCGACTTTGACGCTTAACGGCTGGTTGACCGTCGAGTGGGCGACGGGCGTGATCGGCACCTGCTGCTTGAGCAGTTGCTGCGCCTGTTTGTAAAGAACAGTCCTTTGTTCACGGTCGGTTACGACCTTGGCTTGCTTGATCAGCTTGTCGTACGCCGGGTCACACCACATCGAGTAGTTGTTCCCACCGATGGCGTCGCAGCTGTAGAGGGTGCCCAGCCAGTTGTCCGGGTCACCGTTGTCGCCGGTCCAGCCAATCAGGCTGACATCGTGCTCACCGTTCTTGGTGCGCTTGATGTATTCGCCCCACTCGTAGCTGACGATCTTGACCTTGAGGCCGATCTTGGCCCAGTCGCTTTGCAGCATCTCGGCCATCAGCTTGGCGTTGGGGTTGTACGGCCGTTGCACCGGCATCGCCCACAGGGTGATCTCGGTGCCTTCCTTCACGCCGGCGGCCTTGAGCAGTTCCTTGGCTTTTTCCGGGTTGTAGGCGGCGTCTTTGATGGTGTCGTCGTAGGACCATTGGGTCGGCGGCATTGCGTTGACCGCCAGTTGCCCGGCGCCCTGGTACACGGCATTGAGGATGCTTTGCTTGTTCACCGCCATGTCCAGCGCCTGGCGCACTTCAAGTTGGTCGAAGGGCTTGTGACGCACGTTGTAGGCGATGTAACCGAGGTTGAAACCCGGTTTGGTCAGCAATTGAAGGTTCGGGTCGGCCTTGAGCGCATCGACGTCCGCCGGACGCGGGTGCAGGGTTACTTGGCATTCGCCGGCCTTGAGTTTTTGCACGCGCACCGAGGCATCGGTGTTGATGGCGAAAATCAACTGGTCGAGCTTCACGCGGCTCGGGTCCCAGTATTGTTTGTTGGCCACGTAACGGATCTGCGAGTCTTTCTGGTAACGCTGGAATACGAACGGCCCGGTGCCGATCGGCTTCTGGTTGATGTCGCTGGGCTTGCCTTCTTTGAGCAATTGCTCGGCGTATTCGGCCGACAGAATCGAGGCGAAGCTCATGGCGATGTTTTGCACGAACGCAGCGTCCACCGTGTTCAGGGTCATCACTACGGTATACGGGTCGGTTTTCTCGACCTTGGCGATGTTCTTGTTCAGGCTCATCCCGTTGAAGTACGGAAACTCGGTGGGGTAGGCCTTGCGGAACGGATGATCCGGGTCAAGCATGCGGTTGAAGGTGAACAGCACGTCGTCGGCATTGAAGTCCCGCGTCGGCTTGAACTCCTTGTTGCTGTGAAATTTCACCCCTTCACGCAGATGGAAGGTGTAGGTCAGGCCATCTTCTGAAATATCCCACTTGGTCGCCAACCCAGGTACTACGTTGGTGGCGCCTTTCTCGAACTCGACCAAGCGGTTGTACAGCGGCTCGGCCGCGTCGTTGTCGGTGGCGGTGGTGTACTGCGCTGTATCGAACCCTGCGGGGCTGCCTTCGGAGCAGAACACCAGGCTCTTCTTGTCGGCGGCTTGGCCCATCGTGGCCACAGCCAGCAGGCTGGTGCCAAAAATTGCGGATAGAACGGTGGTATGGCGCATGACGATCCCGATCCTTGTTTGTAGTTGTCATCAGCGAGCAATCGCCCAGCCTTTCGGACTGGGAGACATCACTGATCCCACGCACAGCAAGTGCCTTTCCCATATAGCTACCGCTGCTGTCCTACGACGTTATGGGTCGCGGAGTTCGCAGTAAATGCGCCAAATCGGATTGACCTTGTAGGCAACGGAGTCGCGGACCGCAGTTCGTTGCTGTAGGACGCAACGGATGCGAGCGTGGTCTGTTTCCTACTGGTCTGGCGGATGCAATAACGGCGACGTTATGAAACGTCGCCGTCACTGGTTCTTACTTGCCGCTTACGCTCACGCCATAGAAGGAGTTCAAGCCAAACGGGCTGATCTTGAAGTCCTGTACGGTGTTACGCATGGGTTGATACACCGTCGAGTGCGCGATAGGTGTCATCGGGACTGCATCTTTGAGGATATGTTGCGCCTGCTTGTACAGCTCGGTGCGTTTAGAGACGTCGGAAGTGGCCTTGGCCTCTTTCACGATGCCGTCGAATTTCTTGTCACACCACTTGGAGAAGTTGTTACCGGCCAGCGAATCGCAGCCGAACAGCACGTTCAGCCAGTTGTCCGGGTCACCATTGTCGCCGCTCCAGCCAATGATCATGGCCTGGTTCTCGCCGCCTTTGGAGCGCTTGATGTACTCGCCCCACTCGTAGCTGGTGATCTTGACCTTCAGGCCGATCTTCGACCAATCGTTCTGCAGCATTTCTGCCATCAGTTTAGCGTTCGGGTTGTACGGACGCTGAACCGGCATGGCCCACAGCACGATCTCGGTCCCTTCCTTGACGCCGGCTTCCTTGAGCAGCGCCTTGGCTTTCTCAGGGTCGTACTTGGCGTCCTTGATGGTGGTGTCATAGGACCACTGGGTCGGCGGCATGGCGTTGACGGCCAGTTGGCCTGCGCCCTGGTAGACGGAGTCGATGATCTGCTGCTTGTTCACCGACATGTCCAGTGCCTGGCGTACGCGCAGGTCAGCCAGCGGGTTGGGCTGGTCGCTGCCTTTGACTTTGTCCATGACGTTGTAGGCCACGTAGCCCAGGTTGAAACCAGCCTGGTGCGGCAGTTTCAGGTCCTTGTCTTCGCCCAGCGCCTTGAGGTCGGCCGGACGTGGGAACAAGGTGATCTGGCATTCGTTTTTCTTGAGCTTCTGGATACGCACCGACGGGTCGGTGGTGATGGCGAAGATCAGGTTGTCGATCTTCACGTCTTCAGGCTTCCAGTAATCCTTGTTGCCGGTGTAACGGATGTTGGAGTCTTTCTGGTAGCTCTTGAACACGAACGGGCCAGTACCGATCGGCTTCTGGTTGATGTCCGCAGGCTTGCCTTCTTTCAGCAGCTGGGCCGCGTATTCCGCCGACTGGATCGACGCGAAGCTCATGGCCAGGTTCTGGATGAATGCCGCGTCCACGGTGCCAAGGGTGAACTTGACGGTGTGGTCATCGACTTTCTCGATATTCTTGATGTTGGTGTCCATCCCCATGTCCGTGAAATACGGGAACTCGGTGGGGTAGGCCTTACGGAATGGATCGTCTTTGTTGATCATCCGATTGAAGGTGAACAGTACGTCGTCAGCCGAGAATTCACGAGTGGGCTTGAAGTACGGGGTGGTGTGGAACTTGACGCCTTCGCGCAGATGGAAGGTGTAGGTCAGGCCATCCGGGGAGACGTCCCAACTGGTGGCCAGGCCAGGTACCACGGCGGTGCCGCCGCGTTCGAACTGGCTCAGACGGTTGAACATGGTCTCGGCCGAAGCATCGAAGTCTGTTCCGGTGGTGTACTGGCCTGGATCGAAACCGGCCGGGCTCCCTTCGGAGCAGAACACCAGGTTAGTCGCCGCATGGGCGAATGGGGCCGCGGCCATAAGGCCCGCGCTCACTAATAACGGAAGGACTGCGTGTTTAAGCATGTTGGCCTCATGATTTGTTGTCATTTTTGGTGGTGAGGGCGACCTCGTGAGTCGGCCTGCCGATACTTATGCAGGCGCCATACCCAATGCAAGACGTTGAGCTGTTGCAAGACGCAAAGAGTGGTACGAGCGTACAGGAATGTCGCAATTATGAAAGTTTTGACATATTTGCGCCTGTTTTGAGGGTTTTTTCGGTGCGCGGCTTGCACCAAGAAAGGCCAACCGAGGCGTCTAGCGCACTCGATTGGGGCGTCACTGTTACTTCTCCAGACTCACGCCATAAAAGGGCGTGAGCCCAAAGGGGCTGATTTTGAAGTCTTTGACTTCTTTGCGCAGAGGTTGGAAAACCGTCGAGTTCGCAATAGGCGTTATAGGTACTTGTTCCTTAAGAATTTTTTGTGCCTGTTGATACCACTTGATGCGCTGCGCGCGGTCGTTGCTCACTTTGGCCTGCTGCACCAGTTTGTCGTACGCCGGGTTACACCATTTGGCGTAGTTGCTGCCCTTGACCGCGGCACAACTGTAGAGCACGCCGAGCCAGTTATCCGGGTCGCCGTTATCGCCGGTCCAGCCGTAAATCATCGCGTCGTGCTCGCCATTTTTGGCCCGTTTGATGTACTCGCCCCATTCGTAGCTGACGATATTGGCGTTGATGCCCACCTTGGCCCAATCCTGTTGAATCATCTGGGCCGACATGCGCGCGTTCGGGTTGGATGCGCGTTGTACGGTCATCGCCCACAGGTTGAGGGTGGTGCCGGGTGCAACCCCTGCTTCTTTTAGTAGCGCCTTGGCTTTGACCGGGTCGTAGGGCGCGTCCTTCAGCGATGGGTCATAAGACCACTGGGCCGGTGGCAGCGCGTTCTGCGCCAATTGTCCGGCACCTTGATACACCGCTTTGATAATCGCCTGCTTGTCGATGGCCATGTCCAGAGCCTGGCGCACTTTCAACTGATCCAATGGCGGATGCGTCACGTTGTAGGCCAGGAAGCCCAGGTTGAAACCGGCTTGTTGCAGCACGCGCAGGTTCGGGTCCTGTTTCATCACCTCAATGTCGGCAGGGCGCGGATAGCCGCTGACCTGGCATTCGCCGGCCTTGAGTTTTTGCAGGCGCGAAGCGGCGTCGGGGGTAATCGCGAAGACCAGGTTGTCGAGCTTCACATCCTCGGGTTTCCAATACTGTTTATTGGCCACGTAGCGAATCTGCGAGTCCTTCTGATAACGCTTGAACACGAACGGCCCGGTGCCCACCGGCTTCTGGTTGATATCTTCGGCCTTGCCGTCTTTCAACAACTGGCCCGCGTACTCGGCCGATTGCACGGAGGCAAAGCTCATGGCCAGGTTCTGCACGAACGCGGCGTCGACGTTGTTCAGGCTGAAGCGCACGGTGTGCTCGTCGAGTTTGTCGACGCTTTTGATCGTGGTGTTCAGACCCATGTCGGTGAAGTACGGCGACTCGGAAGGATAGGCCTTGCGGAACGGGGTTTCGGCGTCCAACAGGCGGTTGAAGGTGAATAGCACGTCATCCGCGTTGAAATCACGAGTGGGTTTGAAGAAGTCAGTGGTGTGGAACTTGACGCCTTCTCGCAGGTGGAAGGTGTAGGTCAGGCCGTCGTTGGATACCTCCCAGCGGGTCGCTAACCCAGGCTCGACCTCAGTGCCGCCACGCTTGAACTGGGTCAGGCGATTGAACACGGTTTCGGCGGACGCATCAAAGTCGGTGCCACTGGTGTATTGGCTAGGGTCGAACCCGGCGGGGCTGGCTTCGGAGCAATAGACCAGAGTGCTGGCGGCCTGGACCATCGGCATAAAGGCCAGCAGGCCGGCGGCGAGGACGAGCGGTTTTAAGGCGATTCTTTCCATGTAGACCCCTGAAGTGGCAGGCGTATGAACGCTGCTCAAGCGTAACGGCGGTGACCGAGGTTACCGCCGTTCGGGGGATCAGGTAAGTGGGCTGTGTGGCGACACTTCGACTACCCGGCGACCGCTACTTCGATTTGAGTGGGCGCATCTTTGTCGATCGTGAACATACTATCCAGTTCATTGCCTTCCCGGATCGTGAAAGTTCTCTTGATGGTCACTTCCACCCCCGGAACGCGGTTGACATCGTTTTCCGGATTGGAGAGGTGCCCTTTGGACGTGATCTCGACTTTCGTTAGATTGTTGGACCGGTCGTGATAGATGTGAAACTGGGTGTCGTCAGCGCCAAAGTAGTAGCCATCCTGCAATACCGAACCGCCGTTCAACTCAATGGTGGCGGGGGCTATTGAGCCTTGATGGGCGACTTCGGAAATGCGTGCACGCAGGTCGTCATCCGGAATGGCGCTCTCAAACTGACTGAGCCGCGCTTGCCTGATACCTTCGGCCGAGTTCGCCGTGGCATCCAGTCGCAGGGTTTTGGTCAGTCCATTTTCTGTTGTGGTGACGGTGTAGGGGTTGCGGTTTATATCCAAAACAAAGTTGGGTGAGTATTCGTTGGGGCTGTGCTCCGTGGGCTGCGCCTTTTCACCCGCGCCAACGGAAAACTCAGTCTCGTCGACATTCCATAGAACCTTGAAGTTTGTTTTGGGCTGGCCTTCTTCAGCCTCAAAATTGGAAATGGCGAAGTCGTAGTGGGTTCCCGCGTTGGGTTTCAAGAATTCATCGACTCTTTCGGAACCTTTCATGGGGCTGCCTGTGTAATCGCGGAAATGACTGGCAAAGGAAGGTGGGGACTTCGGGTCATCGCTGGGGGTGGGTGACTGGTCGCGCGTCCAGGGCCAGCGGATACCTCCGCTTCCTTTGGCCGGTGTCCATTCGCCATTGCCCGAAGAGTGGACGGTCATCACAGGCCGTCTGGTTTCGGGGTCAATAATCTGCACGTAATTGTTGCTCAGCTTGAAGTCCCCTCGGATCTCGTACACCTTTTTGATGCCTGTTGCGTCGGTGTAGCGGATCAACCAGCGGTCGGCGCCTGTGCTTGCATCCTTGATCTGATAAATGCCCTTGGCGTTGGGGACAGTGTTTTCAATCAAGTGCTCTCCATCCGGTACCGCGTGCTGGCTGATTTGTCCCGCTTGGCTGGGGCGCAGCCGGTTGCCGGGCGGTGTCTCATCCGGAACAACGATTTTACCGGTATTCGTTTTGGGCTTGGATGTGTAGACGAGTTCAAAGTCGTTTGTCTGCGGGTTTTTCTTCCATGCGTAATTTCTCGCGCTCGGAAGGCCACCGCCTTTGAGGACGTCACCCAGCCCGGCTTCTACAGCGACTGGAGCAATTTCATGGGCCAATTGCAGGCCTGAGAGGACCGCGGCCGCACCGCCTCCCACACGATCTTCTGCCGTCATCCCATCGAGGGCATCGTGGACGCCGAATACAATATTGCCGGTGTTACCAATGATGGGGACGTAGCCGAACGTATTGCCCCAAAAGTCTTTCGCGGACTTCCAGTCTTGCTGTGAGGAGCCGAATACTTCCGTCTGATCGGACCATAACGCATTCTTGGCATTGACCGCCTGATAGTGGGAGGCAACGCCGTTGTTCAAATTGCCAAACTTCAACTGGTAATCGCCACCGCGGGCGCGTGTGTAGTTGAATAGTTGCGCAGCCGGTATTTGCTCATCCGAGAGCAAGTTGTGGTATCCGGGGAAGTAAGCCTTTTCACCTGAGATCAGCGTATCGAGCACATACTTCGCACTGGGCCAGTGGGCATCCTTGCCGCCTTGCGTATCTCCGGTATTAAAACGATTCAGTAAAGTGGAGTAGTTGTCTTTGGCCCAACGCGCAAAGTCTGCATCGCCATGTAGCTCGCGGACGGAACCATTCTTGATATCGATCATTAATCCCTGGTTGGGCCGGTGTTCATAATTTCCATCGTAAGGAGTGTAGGGAATAAAGGCATACCCGGACATTGGATAGCCATACACATTTGGAATGATGACCTGCGAGTTTTTATCCAGCGTACGCGCTACCGCTTGTTGTCCTGCATGGCTCAGTTTTTGAAAGCTTTCCGTGTTATTGCGCAGGCTTTGCAAGGTGCCTTTTACAGCATAGGCATCCGCTTCTCCGGAGATGGCTGCCAAGGGGCCGGAAGGGTCGCGCATAGGTTTTGAAACTTCATTTTCCCAATGGTTTTGCAGGCTTCTACCCACCGTCTCCAGGTCGTTGATCTTGCTCTGATCCTTCGACGCTATTTCCATAAAGTTGAAGTTGATGGGACCGCCCCGTTGGACTCTATCGTGTGCTAAAGCACCCGCGGCAATTTCCCATGCGAAGTAGGTGCGCTGCGATGTGCTGATCAGGGTTTCCGGCTTTCCCTTTCCCGTATAGGCAGAGAACGTCACTGTGAATTGTTCGTGCGGGTCGTATCCGGCGGCCAATAAACCACCGCTGAAGTAGCCTGCGGGCTCCATGAACATGCGGGCGTTCTGGAACCTGACGCTGCTTTCACCTGGGCGAATACTGGGTATATTTCCAAGCAGCATCTGAACGCGAACGGAATAGTCTTTGATGCGCTGCTCGCGCTCTTTCAGGGTGTAGCCAGCCGAAGGCGCAGAGACAGCACTGAAGCCATAAATCACGTTTTCTTGCACGGTTGTTTCAGGATGACTGGCCGTGGCTGGACCTGGCGCTTGCGATGAGCGGCTTTTGTCTTGCTCGCTGGTCGTGCGTTGAGAGGACGGGGGGCTGATTGCAGGGGCATGAGGCCTGTGTACGGTCGGTGGACTCACAACTGACTGTATGTTCATTAAAGGCTCACTTTATTCGTGGGGGCGTGATGGCATCGGTGTGCCGGCTGCTTTATCAACTGCGAGTATCTTGAGGCTGGGTCAGATCACATGTTCTGTCGTCTTCATTGGATTCACTTTCGCAATCCCATCATCCCTATGAGCGCTCGAATAAAGTTGCCTCTATGCCTGTCTGTCAGACATAGACGTTGCACCGCTCTCCTGACGGTGCTTGGTGACCCTGTCCTTGGATTTAATTTCTTCACTGAAGTGTTTTGCGTTTGTGCTTCAGGTGCTCTGTGCTGGAATAGCGAGTGGCATGAAAAACTCCTTTGAGGGTGGTCGATCAACTGGCCGCTGAGTTGGATTCAGCCTCGCTTAACTATGTGGCGGCGCGTAGAGGAGTGGTTCAACTTTTATGGATGGGCAGTGATGTTAGCCTGACAATATAAGTAAAGGCCTACTGGGTTCTGGGTGTGAGCTGCGCTGCTCATCAGCTTGTTTAATAACGCTGAGTTTATTGACGGAGGGTTTGTCTGGCGTGTTCGCTGAACGATATGCCATGGATAAAACGGCAGGCCAAAAAAACGGCCCAGCTATCAGGCTGGGCCGTTTTTGTGGATTGCAACAGTTACTGCAAGACTTCGATCACTCCATCTGCGCTCATGTTGACCTGGCTGGTACCGGCCTCGACTTGCGGCGTCGGAGCCGAATCCATCGCCGCGGCTTTCATCATCATCCCGCCTCGTTCGTAGGGTTGTGGATAACCATTGGTGTTGAAGTTCAGGTTGACGATTTTGTAGCCCTTGCCACCTAGCGCATCGGTGACCAGTTGCGCGCGCGCTTTGAACGCCACGACCGCGTCCTTGAGCAGAGCGTCTTCGCTGGCCTTGCGGGTGGCGTCGGCGATGGCGAAGTTCATGCTGTCCATTTTCAGGGTGTTCAGCAACTCGCCCGTCAGTTTGGACAGCGCCGGGAAATCCGCACTTTCCAGGCGCAGCTCGGCGCGCTCGCGCCAGCCGGTGATTTTCTGGTTCTTGTCGTCGTAGATCGGGTAGCTGTTACGACTGCCTTGACGCAGAGTGACGGCCTTGACTTCGCGGGCTTGGCCCAACGCTGTGTTCAAGGTAGTGGTGATGTCGGCTGCGAGTTTGGCGGGGTCGGCGTTTTGAGCTTCGGTGTAAAGGGTCACGATCATCTTGTCGCGGGCTACTTCCTGGCTGGCCTCCGCGCGCAGGGAGATCTGGTTGTAGTGCAGTTCATCGGCCGCCATCGCCGAAAGGCTGGCCAGGGTGCTGGCGCTAAGGGTTAGAACGGCGGCGCTGCGAATGAAACGAGACATAAAAGCTCCTTGGGTTGATCCTGTGGATATGACTGTAGACGTTGATGTCGGGTTCTTCGGGTTTACACATTCCCTACAGGTTGTCGTGTGGGCGACGAACGGTCATTCAGTGTGCCTGCGTCAAAGAGCCACACACGCCGTGCCAGCCGGTCTGCTTCGTTTATACTCCTGCCGATCTGCCTGCAGCACTCATCGGGAGAGCTCATGCTCGCCGCCGTAAAACTGACTTCCGCCACACGCCAGAACCTCTGGCGCCTGACGTTCATACGCATCCTGGTACTGGCCGCTCAGGCCGGCTCGGTCGGGCTTGCCTATTGGTTCGATCTGCTGCCGCTGCCGTGGCTGCAACTGGGCGTGACCTTGGGTTTTTCCACCGTGCTCTGTGTGTTTACCGCCATCCGGCTGCGCACCACCTGGCCGGTGACCGAGCTGGAGTACGCCCTGCAACTGGCTTGCGACCTGTTTATCCACAGTGTGTTGCTTTACTTCTCCGGCGGTTCCACCAACCCCTTCGTTTCGTATTACCTGGTGCCTCTGACCATCGCCGCCGTGACCTTGCCGTGGCGCTACTCGGTGGTGCTGTCCGGGATCGCGCTGACCCTCTATACCCTGTTGCTGGCTCAGTTCTATCCGTTGCAGACGTTCCCTATCGCTCGGGAAAATCTGCAGATATACGGGATGTGGCTGAGCTTTGCCCTGTCGGCCGCCGTGATCACTTTCTTTGCCGCGCGCATGGCCGAAGAACTGCGCCGGCAGGAAGAACTGCGCGCCATTCGCCGTGAAGAAGGCTTGCGCGACCAGCAATTGCTGGCCGTGGCCACTCAAGCGGCCGGCGCGGCTCACGAATTAGGTACGCCGCTGGCGACCATGAGCGTGCTGCTTAACGAGATGACCCAGGACCATCACGACCCGGCGCTGCAAGAGGATCTCGGCGTGCTGCGCGAACAGGTCAAGCAGTGCAAGCAAACCTTGCAGCAACTGGTACGCGCCGCCGAAGCCAACCGCCGCCTGGCGGTGGAGATGCAGGACGTGACCCAGTGGCTCGACGAAGCCCTGAACCGTTGGCACCTGATGCGCCCCGAGGCCAGTTACCGATTCCATCTACTGGGCCAGGGCCCGGTGCCGCGCATGGCGCCGCCGCCGGACTTGACCCAGGCGCTGCTCAACCTGTTGAACAATGCCGCTGATGCCTGCCCCGAAGGCCTCGAAGTGCAGTTGGACTGGGACACGGAAAACCTCACCATCAGCATTCGCGACCACGGCGCGGGCGTGCCGTTGGCCATTGCCGAGCAGATCGGCAAACCGTTTTTTACCACCAAGGGCAAGGGCTTCGGCCTCGGTCTGTTTTTGAGCAAGGCCAGCGTGACCCGCGCCGGTGGCTCAGTGAAGCTCTATAGTCATGAGGACGGCGGCACGCTCACCGAGCTGCGCCTGCCCCGTGTCGCACGAGGAGATATCGATGAGTGATGAGATCCAAGTCGAAGGCGAAGAACTGCCGCACCTGCTGCTGGTAGATGACGACGCCACATTTACCCGCGTGATGGCGCGCGCCATGAGCCGTCGCGGTTTTCGCGTAAGCACCGCCGGTTCCGCCGAAGAGGGCCTGACCATCGCCCAGGCCGACCTGCCGGACTACGCCGCGCTCGACCTGAAAATGGACGGCGACTCCGGCTTGGTGCTGCTGCCCAAATTGCTGGAATTGGACCCGGAAATGCGCGTGGTCATTCTCACCGGTTACTCCAGCATCGCCACGGCGGTCGAGGCTATCAAGCGCGGTGCCTGCAATTACCTGTGCAAGCCGGCGGACGCCGACGACGTGCTCGCCGCGTTACTGTCCGAACATGCCGACCTCGACACCCTGGTGCCGGAAAACCCGATGTCGGTGGACCGCTTGCAGTGGGAGCATATCCAGCGCGTACTCACCGAGCATGAAGGCAATATCTCCGCCACCGCCCGTGCTCTGGGCATGCATCGCCGGACATTGCAGCGCAAGCTGCAGAAGCGTCCGGTACGGCGCTGAACCCCGACTGAACGAATCGCTTCAGCTTGTAGGACGTCCTGAACCGATCGCCTATGATCGGCTCAAACGCCTGTGATGTTTTTCCTACCGAGCCTGAACGATGAATCAGAACGCTGAGTACTCCGCGGTCAATGACGCGGTCCGTGGGCAATTCTTTCGCCGAACCTGGGCAATGATCACGCCCTATTGGCGCAGTGAAGAGAAGGGCAAGGCCTGGTTGTTGTTGGTGGCGGTGATCGGCCTTTCGCTGTTCAGCGTAGCGATCTCGGTGTGGATCAACCATTGGTACAAGGACTTCTACAACGCCCTCGAAAAGAAGGACACGGCCGCCTTTTGGCAATTGATCGGTTATTTCGGTGCGATTGCCGCCGTGGCGATCCTGGGCGCGGTGTATCGCTTGTACCTGACCCAGATGCTGACCATCCGCTGGCGCGCCTGGCTCACCGAAAAGCACTTTGCGCGCTGGCTTGCCCACAAAAACTACTACCAACTGGAGCAGGGCGGTTACACCGATAACCCGGACCAGCGGATTTCCGAAGACCTCAACAGTTTCACCACCGGCACCTTGAGCCTGGGGCTCGGGCTGTTGCGTAATGTCGTGAGCCTGGTGTCATTCTCGATCATCCTGTGGGGTGTTTCGGGCAGTATCGATGTGTTCGGCGTCACCATCCCTGGTTATATGTTCTGGTGTGCATTGTTGTATGCCGCCGTCGGCAGTTGGCTCACCCACCTGATCGGACGACGCTTGATCGGCTTGAGCAATCAGCAACAGCGCTTCGAGGCGGACCTGCGTTTTTCCATGGTGCGTGTGCGCGAGAATGCCGAGAGCATTGCCCTGTACAACGGCGAACCGAACGAGAATCAGCGTTTGAGCGAACGCTTCAGCAAGGTTTGGCATAACTTCTGGGACATTATGAAGGTGTCCAAGCGCTTGACGTTTTTCACCGCCGGCTACAGCCAGATCGCAATCATCTTTCCCTTCATCGTCGCCGCGCCGCGTTACTTCACCGGCAAGATCGAGCTAGGCGAGCTGATGCAAATCAATTCGGCGTTCGGCAACGTGCAGGATAACTTCAGCTGGTTTATCAGCGCGTACACCGAGCTGGCCAGCTGGCGCGCCACCAGCGATCGTCTGTTGAGCTTCCAGCAGGCCATGAGTGAAAACGAGCAGCGCCCGGCAGCCATTGACGTCAGCGCGGAGGGGGAGCGCCTTGTGGTGCAAGGGTTGGGCATGAACCTGGCGGACGGCCGCCATCTGCTGACCGATGCGAACATGGTGGTCGAACCGGGCCAGCGTGTGATGCTCAGCGGCCGCTCCGGTAGCGGTAAAAGTACCTTGCTGCGCGCGATGGGGCATTTGTGGCCGGCCGGCCACGGCAGCATTCGCCTGCCGGCCAAGCGTTACTTGTTCCTGCCGCAAAAGCCTTACCTGCCCATCGGCACGTTGAAGGCTGCGTTGAGTTACCCACAGGACGACGGCGTCTATTCGGCGCAACGTTATGCACAGGTCTTGCAAACCTGCCGCTTGCCGCATCTGGTGGACCGTCTGGATGAGCCCAACCACTGGCAGCGCATGCTTTCACCGGGCGAGCAGCAGCGCGTGGCCTTCGCCCGCGCGTTGCTGTATGCACCGCAATGGCTGTACATGGACGAAGCCACATCGGCGATGGACGAAGAGGATGAGGCCACGCTGTATCAAGCATTGATCGATGAACTGCCGGGGCTGAGCATCGTCAGCGTCGGCCATCGCAGCAGCCTCAAGCGCTTCCATGGCCGGCATGTGCGGATCGAAGGCGGTTGGCTTCAAGAACAACCCGTGGCCTGAAGCCCACTATTCCGAAAAACGAGGCCCAACAAAAAGCCCGGTTGATCATCGATCAACCGGGCTTTTTTGCGGCTTGAAAAGATTTACTTCTTCAAGCCGTAATGCTCATCGAGCATGCCGGGGGCATCCGCCGTTTTTGGCGCGTAGTCCCGTGGCGGTTCCTGATTTTCCCGGGGCGGGGTCAGGCGTTCCCGTGGTGTTTGCGGTGCGTCGGAGTGCAGCGCGGCCAGCAGGCGCTGGCGGGTAATATCGTCGAGGGCCAGGCGGTTAGCGCCATCGGCGAGATGATCCTGTACTTCCTGGTAGCTCTGAGTGAGCTTCTTGACCAGGGTCGCAGTGCTATTGAAGTGGGTAACAACCTCGTTCTGATAACTGTCAAAACGTTCCTGGATGTCATCGAGCTGACGCTGCGTGCGGTTAGGCGCGGCATTCGGCAGCAGGCGAGCAACCAGGAATCCAATGGCGACACCGGCAACCAGGGCAAGAGTCGGCAACAACCAAACTAAGAGCGAGTGTTCCACGAGTCCTTCCTCTATAAACGGCTTTGCTTTACGTTAACGGCTCGGACCTGCGCTGTATACCGCGATTAAGCTCGCAATGATGTCATGCACAGATTTTTAGCTAGACGAGTCGACCCATTGAGAGGTCACGGAGTTCATTCCTTGCTCATGCGTGAAACCCCCGTTTTGATCGATGGCCCGGTAGGCCAGTTGGAAGCCTTGTACCTGGATCAGCCCGAAGCACGTGGCCTGGCGCTGATCTGCCACCCTAACCCGGTGCAGGGCGGGACCATGCTCAATAAAGTCGTGTCGACCCTGCAACGCACCGCCCGCGATGCCGGTTTGATCACGCTGCGTTTCAATTACCGTGGCGTCGGCGCCAGTGCCGGCACTCACGACATGAGTACTGGCGAAGTGGACGACGCCGAAGCGGCCGTCACCTGGCTGCGGGAAAAACACCCGGACCTGCCGATCACCTTGCTCGGGTTTTCCTTTGGTGGCTATGTGGCGGCGAGCCTCGGCGGGCGCCTGGAGGCCAAAGGCGAAAAACTTGCGCACCTGTTCATGGTCGCCGCTGCCGTGATGCGTCTGAGCGATAACGATGTGCTGCCCCAGAATTGCCCGTTGACCCTGATCCAGCCGGAAACCGACGAAGTAGTCGACCCGCAGTTGGTTTACGACTGGTCCGCCGCGTTGAAACGCCCCCATGAGCTGCTGAAAGTGGCAGAATGCGGGCACTTTTTTCACGGCAAGCTCACCGACCTCAAGGATCTGGTGCTGCCGCGTCTCTCGAATTGATAGCAGTCTGATAAGCGATTACCCATGACGACTCGTACCCGTATCCTCACCGGCATCACCACCACCGGCACGCCGCACTTGGGCAACTACGCCGGTGCGATTCGCCCGGCCATCCTCGCCAGCCAGGATGCCAATGCCGATTCCTTCTACTTTCTGGCCGACTACCACGCCCTGATCAAATGCGATGACCCGCAGCGCATCCAGCGCTCGCGCATGGAAATCGCCGCGACCTGGCTGGCCGGTGGCCTGGATGTGAACCGGGTGACGTTCTATCGCCAGTCCGACATCCCGGAAATTCCCGAGCTGACCTGGCTGCTGACCTGCGTCGCCGCCAAGGGCCTGCTCAACCGCGCTCACGCTTACAAAGCGTCGGTGGATAAGAACGTGGAAGCCGGCGAAGACCCGGATGCGGGCATCAGCATGGGGCTGTATAGCTACCCGGTGCTGATGGCGGCGGACATTCTGATGTTCAACGCGCACAAGGTGCCGGTGGGCCGCGACCAGATCCAACACGTGGAAATGGCCCGCGACATCGGCCAGCGTTTCAACCACCTGTTCGGCAACGGTAAAGAATTCTTCACCATGCCCGAGGCGTTGATCGAAGAAAGCGTCGCCACCTTGCCGGGCCTGGACGGCCGCAAGATGTCCAAGAGCTACGACAACACTATTCCGTTGTTCACCAGCGCCAAGGACATGAAGGACGCAATCTCGCGAATCGTCACCGACTCCCGCGCCCCTGGCGAAGCCAAGGACCCGGACAACTCGCACCTGTTCACGCTGTACCAGGCGTTTGCGACTAAAGCGCAAGAAGAAGAGTTCCGTGGCGAGCTGCTGCAAGGCCTGGGCTGGGGCGAGGCGAAGAATCGTCTGTTCCAACTACTCGACGGCCAATTGGGTGAGGCCCGCGAGCGTTATCACCAATTGATGTCACGCCCTTCGGACATGGAAGACCTGCTGCTGGTCGGCGCCAAAAAGGCTCGCGCCGTGGCCGCCCCATTCCTCGCCGAGTTGCGTGAAGCGGTGGGCCTGCGCTCGTTCGTCAATCAGGCGGCCGCGCCGGTCAGTGCCAAGAAGAAAGCCGCCAAGACGGCGCGCTTCGTCAGCTTTCGTGAAGACGACGGCAGTTTCCGTTTCCGCCTGCTGGCCGCCGATGGCGAGCAATTGCTGCTGTCACGCAACTTTGCCGATGGCAAGGCGGCGGGCGCGGTGACTAAACAACTGCAAAGCGGTCAAGCGTTGGACGTACGCACCGAAGGTCTGCGTTTCAGCGTATGGCTGGACGGCGCCGCGGTGGCCGACAGCGCTGAGTTTGCCGACCCTGCGTCGCTTGACGCGGCCGTCGAAGCCCTGCGCATCGCATTGACCCCCCTCGAGGATTAACCCGACCAAGGGTTGATTGCCATTATCCAGGGCCGTCGTTACAGTGACGGCCCGTTTTTGTTGCCTTGCTAACGAAATTATGACGCCCCTAGAACGATATCAAGCTGATCTGAAACGCCCTGAATTCTTCCATGATGCGGCCCAGGAAACGGCGGTGCGTCATTTGCAGCGCCTGTACGACGACCTGCTCGCGGCCTCGCAAAGCAAGCCGGGGATGCTCAGCAAGCTGTTTGGCAAGAAAGACCACACGCCGGTCAAAGGCCTGTACTTCTGGGGCGGCGTGGGCCGTGGCAAGACTTACCTGGTCGACACCTTCTTTGAAGCGCTGCCGTTCAAGGAAAAAGTCCGCACCCACTTTCACCGCTTCATGAAGCGTGTGCACGAAGAGATGAAGACCCTGCCGGGCGAGAAAAACCCGCTGACCATCATCGCCAAACGTTTTGCCCAGGAAGCCCGGGTGATCTGCTTCGATGAATTCTTCGTTTCCGACATCACCGACGCCATGATCCTCGGCACGTTGATGGAAGAACTGTTCAAGAACGGCGTGACCCTGGTCGCCACCTCGAACATCGTGCCCGACGGCCTGTACAAAGACGGCCTTCAACGTGCGCGCTTCCTGCCGGCGATTGCGCTGATCAAGCAACACACTGAAATCGTCAACGTCGACAGCGGCGTCGACTACCGCCTGCGTCATCTCGAACAAGCGGAGCTGTATCACTTCCCGTTGAACGAAGCCGCCCACGAAAGCTTGCATAAGAGCTTCCGTGCGCTCACGCCGGAATGCACCCAGGCGGTGGAAAACGACAAGCTGGTGATCGAGAACCGCGAAATCATCGCCCTACGCACCTGCGACGACGTGGCCTGGTTCGAGTTCCGCCAGCTGTGCGACGGCCCACGCAGCCAGAACGACTACATCGAATTGGGCAAGATCTTCCATGCGGTGATCCTCAGCGGCGTGGAACAGATGAGCGTCACCACCGACGATATCGCGCGGCGCTTTATCAACATGGTTGACGAGTTCTATGACCGCAACGTCAAGCTGATCATCTCGGCGGAAGTCGAACTCAAAGACCTCTACACCGGCGGTCGTTTGAACTTCGAATTCCAGCGCACCCTCAGCCGTTTGCTGGAAATGCAGTCACACGAGTTCCTCTCGCGCGGCCACAAACCCTAAGTGTGGGAGGGGGCTTGCCCCCTCTCACATTGGTTTAAGCAGCCTGCTGGAACTGCTGGCGATACTGGTTCGGCGACAACTCAGTGTGCTGCCTGAACAGCCGCGCAAAGAAACTCGCATCGTCGTAACCCACCTCATAACTGATGGTCTTGATGCTCTTGCGGCTGCCTGAGAGCAGGCCCTTTGCCGTCTCGATGCGCAACCGTTGCAGGTAATGCAGCGGCTTGTCACCGGTGGCGGTCTGGAATCGCCGCATGAAGTTGCGGATGCTCATGCCGTGTTCCCGGGCCACGTCTTCGAAGCGGAATTTGTCGGCGAAGTGTTCTTCGAGCCAGTGCTGGATCTGCAGGATGATCACGTCCTGGTGTAACTTCTGCCCGCCAAAGCCAATACGTCCAGGCGAATAGCTGCGCTGCACTTCATAGAGAATGTCCCGGGCCACGGCCTGGGCAATGTTGGCGCCGCAGAAGCGTTCGATCAGATAGATATAGAGGTCGCACGCCGAGGTGGTGCCGCCGGCGCAGTAGAGGTTGTCGGCGTCGGTGAGGTGCTTGTCCTGATTGAGTTGCACCTTGGGGAAGCGTTCGCTGAAGGCGTTGAAGAAACGCCAGTACGTAGTGGCTTCCTTGCCATCGAGCAGGCCGGCTTCAGCCAGCCAGAACACCCCGGTGGCTTCGCCGCACAGCACGGCGCCGCGTGCGTGTTGCGCGCGCAGCCAAGGCAGCACTTGGGGGTAGCGGCCGCACAGGGCGTCGAAATCATCCCAGAAGGCCGGCAACACGATGATATCGGCGTCTTCCAGCCCGCCGTCCACCGGCATGATCACATCGCTGAAGCTGCGCACCGATTGCCCGTCGGGGCTGACCAGGCGCGTTTCGAACGCGGGTGTCAGGCCCAGGCCTTGTTGCTTGCCATAGCGCAGGCTGGCGAGGTGGAAGAAATCCTTGGCTTGCATGAGGGTTGAAGCGAATACCCGATCAATGGCCAAAATGCTGACGCGCCGCAATGGCGTGGAGATTTGGTTAGACATAATTTCAATTATTCTTATAGGGGAAAGTGGTCACCAGACGGCTGGATCGTCTTATTTTTTGTCGCATGTGTCCAGTGTCCCGTGACGCTTTGGCGGCATAGGCTCTGTGGGCTCGTCCTTGTCCGACAATCCAAACAGGTGCGCCATGATCCCGAGAACCTTGTTCAGCCCCGACCACGAACTCTTTCGTGAGAGCGTGCGCACTTTTCTGGAAAAAGAAGCCGTGCCGTTCCATGGGCAGTGGGAAAAGCAGGGCTATATCGATCGCGACCTGTGGCGCAAGGCGGGAGAGGCCGGCATGTTGTGCTCCCACTTGCCGGACGCTTATGGCGGCTTGGACGCTGACTTTCTCTACAGCGCCGTGGTGATCGAGGAGATCGGCCGGCTGGGGCTGACCGGTATTGGTTTCTCCCTGCATTCGGACATTGTTGCGCCTTACATCCTGCACTACGGCAGTGAGGCGCTGAAGCATAAATACCTGCCGAAATTGATCTCTGGGGAGATGGTCACCGCCATCGCGATGACCGAGCCCGGCGCAGGCTCCGACCTGCAAGGGGTCAAGACTACCGCCGTGCTGGATGGCGATGAGTATGTGATCAACGGCTCCAAGACCTTTATCACTAACGGCTATCTCGCCGATCTGGTGATCGTGGTGGCCAAGACCGATCCCAAGGCCGGCGCCAAGGGCACCAGCCTGTTTCTGGTGGAGGCCGATACGCCGGGCTTTGCCAAGGGCAAGCGTCTGGAGAAGGTTGGCATGAAGGCGCAGGACACCTCGGAACTGTTCTTCCAGGATGTGCGAGTGCCCAAGGAGAACATCTTGGGCCAGGCGGGGATGGGCTTTGCCTATCTGATGCAGGAGTTACCGCAGGAGCGTTTGACGGTGGCGATCGGCGCGCTGTCGTCCGCCGAGGCGGCGTTGGCGTGGACCCTGGAATACACCCGCGAGCGCAAGGCGTTCGGCAAGGCGATCGCCGATTTCCAGAACACCCGTTTCAAGCTGGCGGAGATGGCCACTGAAATTCAGGTCGGTCGGGTGTTTGTCGATCAGTGCATGGCGCTGCACCTTGAAGGGAAACTTGACGTGCCCACCGCCGCAATGGCCAAGTACTGGGCCACCGACCTGCAATGCAAAGTGCTCGACGAGTGCGTGCAACTGCACGGTGGCTACGGCTTTATGTGGGAATACCCGATTGCCCGCGCCTGGGCGGATGCTCGGGTGCAGCGGATCTATGCGGGGACCAATGAGATCATGAAGGAAATCATTGCGCGGTCGCTTTGATTTTTGCTGATTTTGAATGCGTCATCGGGGGCAAGCCCCCTCCCACATTGGAATGCATTTCAATGTGGGAGGGCGGTGCGACGATTGGACTTGCCCCCGATAGCGGTCTACATGCCAATTAAGGCGCCGGGTTCGGATGATCCTTCTGAATCGCCTCAATCCCTTCCAGTACTTCCTTCGATAGCTTCAGATCAGCACTGGCAATGTTGCTGTCCAGTTGCTTCAGGCTGGTGGCACCGATGATATTGCTGGTCACGAATGGCTGTTGCGTCACGAAGGCCAAGGCCATCTGCGCCGGGTCCAGGCCGTGTTCGCGCGCCAGTGCCACATAGCGGCTGCACGCCGCCTCCGACTGCGGGTTGAAGTAGCGGCTGAAGCGGCTGTATTCGGTCAGGCGCGCCTTGGCTGGGCGAGCACCGTTTTCGTATTTGCCGCTGAGCATGCCGAATGCCAGGGGCGAGTAGGCCAGTAGCCCGCACTGTTCGCGAATCGCGACTTCCGCCAGGCCCACTTCAAAGCTGCGGTTGAGCAGGTTGTACGGGTTCTGGATCGATACCGCGCGCGTCCAGCCGCGGGCTTCGGCCAGGGCCAGGAATTTCATGGTGCCCCACGGGGTTTCGTTGGACAGACCGATGTGGCGGATCTTGCCGGCCTTGACCTGTTCGTCCAGCGCTTCGAGGGTTTCCTCCAGCGGCGTGAGGTCGTCTTCGTCCTTGTGCTTGTAGCTCAGTTGGCCGAAGAAGTTGGTACTGCGCTCCGGCCAGTGCAATTGATACAGGTCGATCCAATCGGTTTGCAGGCGCTTGAGGCTGGCATCCAGCGCTTGGACGATGTGCTTGCGGTTGTGGCGCAGATGGCCGTCGCGAATGTAGTCGATGGTGTTGCCGGGGCCGGCGATCTTGCTGGCCAGAATCCAATCGGCACGGTCGCCGCGGCTTTTGAAGTAATTGCCGATGTAGCGTTCGGTGGTGGCGTAGGTATTGGCTTTGGGCGGCACGGGGTACATTTCAGCGGTGTCGAGAAAGTTGATCCCCGCGGCCTTGGCTCGCTCGATCTGTGCGAAGGCCTCTGCCTCGCTGTTCTGCTCGCCCCAGGTCATGGTGCCCAAGGCTATCGCGCTCACGTTCAGATCCGTACGGCCCAGCTGTCGATAATCCATCGGGTACTCCTTCGGGAAAACAATCATAAAAGCAGGTTGAATTTTTTTTCGCAATCTGCATAATTGCCCACCTCTTTCTGCAGTGGAAGTGATGCGCCGCCTGCCGAAGAATCTTGCCGTTGAACGGACGCGCCGACCCGAGCCCCCGATAGCGTCTGTATCCGGCTGCCTTTGACTTGTCAAAGTACGCACTATTCAGTAAGATCCGCCGTCTAATTTACAGGGCGGCCCCTGAGGCTATTAAAGAATGACAACTTTTACTGCAAAACCGGAAACAGTTCAGCGCGACTGGTTTGTCGTCGACGCCGCTGGTCAGACCCTGGGTCGTCTGGCCACTGAAGTCGCCAGCCGTCTGCGTGGCAAGCACAAGCCTGAGTACACCCCTCACGTCGATACCGGTGATTACATCGTGATCATCAACGCTGAGCAGGTTCGTGTAACCGGCAACAAAGCAAGCGACAAAATGTACTACCGTCACTCCGGTTTCCCAGGCGGTATCAAGTCTTCCAACTTCGAAGGCCTGATTGCCAAGAAGCCTGAAGCCCCGATCGAAATCGCGGTCAAAGGCATGCTGCCGAAGGGCCCACTGGGTCGCGATATGTTTCGCAAGCTGAAAGTCTATGCGGGCGCTGTCCACCCTCATGCTGCTCAGCAGCCCCAAGAACTGAAGTTTTAACGGAATAGTTCATTATGTCGGCGACTCAAAATTACGGCACTGGCCGTCGCAAAACCGCAACCGCTCGCGTTTTCCTGCGTCCGGGTACTGGTAACATCTCGATCAACAACCGCTCCCTGGACAACTTCTTCGGTCGCGAAACTGCCCGCATGGTAGTTCGTCAGCCGCTGGAACTGACCGAGACCGTTGAAAAGTTCGACATCTACGTCACCGTTATCGGTGGCGGTGTAAGTGGTCAAGCTGGCGCAATCCGCCACGGCATCACTCGCGCTCTGATGAGCTACGACGAAACCCTGCGTAGCGCTCTGCGCAAAGCTGGCTTCGTGACTCGCGATGCTCGTGAAGTTGAACGTAAGAAAGTCGGTCTGCGTAAAGCGCGTAAGCGTCCGCAGTACTCGAAGCGTTAATTCGCTTTACGTTCCAGAAGAACGCCCAGCCTCCTTGCGGAGCTGGGCGTTTTTTATTGCCTGCGATTTATGCATAAAAATTGGCGTGACAACTTGCCACATCCGTAGACCCCCTATACTACAAGGCCTGGAGCCGGAGCTCCGGGTAATTCCCTTGTCAGAGGTGGGGCTTTTCATTACCATTCGGCAAAATTTTTATAAGTTCAGATTTAATACTTAGTAG
>NZ_JAEILC010000005.1:0-57494 GCF_016307435.1 Pseudomonas sp. S4_EA_1b
ACCACAGCAAGCCCGCTCACTACAGAAAAACCGCTCACCACAGCAAGCTCCTTCTTATATTTCTATCCCCGTTGGGTTTAGAAATCGCGCTTGTAGAAGATATCCAGGGAGCTGGCCACGCCGCTGGCCACTTCCAAGTAGACCTTTTTGCTCAGCAGGTAGCGCAAGGCAATGGTGTTGGCCGGTTCGAATACCCCAACCCCATAGCGCAGGCTGAGTTTCTCGGTGATTTTGCCGCTGGCGACCACGGCGGTGTTGTTGCCGCTGCCTTGGGTGTCGAGGTCGAAGTCGCGGATGCCGAGCTTGTTGGCGATGTCCGAGGTCACCCCGGCGCTGCCCATCAGGCCAAGGCCCAGGGCGGCTTGGGCGAGCATATTGTTGTCTTCGCCGGTGGTGCTCAGCGGACGCCCCAGCACCAGATAGGACAGCGCCTGTTCCTGGCTCATGGCCGGTTCCGAGAAGATTTGCGTCGTAGGTTGCTCGGCGCTACCGCTCAGGCGAATACCGGCGGTCACGTCGTCGGTCTTGCGGATCGCCTCGATGTCCAGGTACGGCTGGTCCAGCGGCCCGGCGAACAGTAGGCGTGCACGCCGCACGTCGAGTTTCTGCCCATAGGCGCGGTAGCGGCCGTCGTTGAGCCACAGCTCGCCCCGAGTGTCCAGGTTATCGCCGATATGCACCTGGCCCTGCACCTTGGCGGTCAGACCAAAGCCGGAGAAATTCAGGCGGTCTTCACCCACCACCACGTCGATATCCATGGCCATGGCCATCGGCGGCTTGCCCTCCTCGGTCTGGCTGCCAATGATCACGGTGTCATCCGACACCTTGACCGTCGACGGCGGCAGTTCACGCACGGTGATATCGCCGCGCGG
The DNA here is from genome assembly GCF_016307435.1 of Pseudomonas sp. S4_EA_1b. Classification (NCBI taxonomy): domain Bacteria; kingdom Pseudomonadati; phylum Pseudomonadota; class Gammaproteobacteria; order Pseudomonadales; family Pseudomonadaceae; genus Pseudomonas; species Pseudomonas sp. S4_EA_1b. Next base: position 873 of record NZ_JAEILC010000005.1, read on the forward strand.
AATCTGCACCTTGCCGGCGATGGCCAGCCGGTCGTTCTTGAGGCTGATCGTCAAGTCGGGCGCTACTTCCAGCTCGGCATAGGGTTCGACGGTGACCGGCAGTTGCGCGCCTTGCAGGTGCAGGTCCACCGCCAGGGCCTGGCCCCAGTCGATCTGCCCCTTGAGGCTGCCCTGCCCGGCTTTACCGCTGCGCCAGCCGCCATTCAACTGCACACTTTCACCGGCAATCAGCGCCTGCACGTTCAGCCCTTCGAGGCTGATGGGCAGTTCGGGCCCGGACACTTCGCCGCCCACCAGGTTGACGCTGCCGTTGACCTGCGGTGCCAGCAGGCCACCGCTGATGCGGCCGTTGCCGTTGAGCTTGCCGCTGAGTTTTTCCACCATTGGCACGAATGGCCGCGCCACGGCCAGATCCAGCCCCATGAGGCTGAACTGGCCGGTGATCGGCTTGTTTTTCGGCAATGGATTGATCTGCGCTTGCAACAGCAACTCACCGAGTTTGCCGCCATGGAAGTTCAGCTGCGTGTCGATGCGCCGGGGGTTGAGGGTGGTTTCCAGCTTGAGGGTGTCGTAGGGAAAGTCCAACCACTGGGCCTTGTCCTTGACGCGCAAGGTGCCACCGCTGGCATCCACCGACACCACCCCTTTGGGGCCACTGGCGGGCAGGTCCAGTTGCAGGTCGGCATTGAGTCGGCCCTGCCAGGCGAAATCCTTGGGCAAAAACGCCGCCAGGCTGTCGATGGGGAACTGCTTGAGGTGGTAGCGCAACTTCGGCTCGGGCATCAGCCGCTGGTCTTCGCCGCACAGGCTCGAGGCTCCGGAGACCCAGCAGTGCGCCGCAAATGTCAGTCGGCCATCGGCCAGGCGTTCGATTTTGGCCGGGGACTGCAGCCGCCAGTCCTGGCCACCGGCCTGCACATCGCCGCTGGCCAGACGCCCGCGCCAGTTGCCCTTGTCGAGAGTGCCGTCCAGGGCCAGAGCCAATTTGACCAGGGGCCCGGCCAGGTCGAGCTGGACCTTTTGCTGGCGGATGTCGCCCTGGGCGCTGGCGGTAAGCGTGCCGACCTGGGTGTCACCGCTCTGGATGCCGCTGCCCTTGAGGTCGATTATCGCGCGCTGGGCGCTATCCAACCTGGCATCGAGGCTGAGGGCTTGCAGGCGGTTGTCGGCGAACGCCAGTTGCTGGCCCTTGAGGCCGAGCTTGCCCTGGGGCGCCTTGAGCGTACCGGCCACGTCGAGCCGGCCGTTGATCTGACCGCGCAACTGCGGCCACAACTGAGCCAGGCGTGCGAGCTTGATATCGATCTGCCCGGCCAGACGCTGTTGAAGGCTGCCGCTGCCCTGGATGCGGTTGTCGCCCAGGCGCAAGTCGAGATTGGCCAGGGTCCACTGCTCGCCGGCGCCATCGGCCTTGGCCGCCAGCACCGCAGTTTGCCCGCGCAGGCGGCCTTTGAGGTCGAGGTCGGCGTTGAGTTTGAGCTGCTCGTTCTTGAATTCGCCCTTGCTGCGTAGCGGGCCGGCCAGGGTGCCGGGCAACTCAGCCACCCAGTACGCCGGGTTCAGCGCCGACAGGTCCAGCGCAGTGTCCCAGGCGATGCCATCGGCGAATTGCAGGTTCAAGTGACCTTCGGCCTTGCCCTGGCCGGCGCTCAGTTTCAGCTCCGGCAGGAACACCTGCGTAAGGTCGCCGCTGAACGGCGTGACCACCGAAAATGGGCCGGCCGGGCCATCGAGGTCGGCCGTGAGGTTGCCGAGGTAATTACCATCTTTATAAGCAACCTCGCCATTGAAGGTACGCAACGTCACCTGGGGCTCGTCGATCAGCGGGTACAGGCGATGCCACGGGAAATCCAACCAGGCGATTTTGGCATCGGCGCTGAAGCCTTGCTGCCAGTCCAGGTTGGCGCTGAGTTTGAGGTTCTGCTTATCGCCGGCGTTTATCTCCAGGCCGGCGATCTGTGCACCCTTGGCATCCACCTGGCCTTGCAGCAACAGATCAACCGGGCCTTTTTCCGCCGGCAACACAGCCTTGCCTTGCAGTTGGTAGCCACGGCTCAAGTCGCCCTTGGCGGTAAGGTCCAGTTGATTGAGCTGCAGGGTGTCGGGCAAATCGGCGCTGGGCTTGAAGCCATCGGCGGTGATGTGTAATTGGGCGGGCAGGTTTTCCGCCAGGGGTTGCAGTTCGCCGCTGAGTTTGGCCGGCAGGTAGCCGCTGCTGTCGGCGTCGAGTTTGAGGGTTTTGAGCAGGTCGCCGTCGACCTTCAGCGCCACTGTCCAAGGCGCACCGCCGGGTGCGTAAGGCAGGCTCAGGTTGCCGCTGGCGGTCAACGGCCAATCACCGCTGGGCTGCAACAAGCCGCTCAGGTCCAGTACCAGATCGTCGCGCTGCAGGTGCACGGCGTCGATCTGCATGCCCGCCGCCGTCCAGTGCGCCGCCAGTTGCAGGCCCTTGAGCTCCTCGCTGCCGTTAAACAACAGGCGACCGACGCGAACCTCGCCCAATTGCAGGGCTATCGGTAGTTTCAAGTCCGGCAGTTGGATCGGTCCGCTGCCCTCGTCGCCACTGGGGGGAAATTGCAGGCTGACCTGTTCCACCTCCAGTCGGTCGATGCACAAGGTCATGCGCAGCAAGCAAGCCGGCGACCAGGCAAACGTCGGCGCCTGGAGTTCGACGCGGCTGCTGCCCTGCTCCCAGAGCAGATGGTCGGCGCGCCATTGGCCGCCCAAACGGCCCTGGAAATTCTCCACGCTCAACCCCGGCACACGCGCCAGCGCCCAACGGCTGCCGGCCTGGGTGCCGAGTATCGCCCAACCCGTCAGCACCCCTATGGCGAGGACGGCCACCACGGCCAGCCCGGCTATTTTCACACCACGCATCACAACTCAGGCCCCATGGAAAAGTGCAAACGAACGCCGCCCGGATCTTCCAGGGCATGGGCCAGGTCCAGACGAATCGGCCCGACCGGCGAGACCCAGCGGATGCCGACGCCGACGCCGGTCTTCAGGCTGGGCAGCTCCAGGTTGTTGAAGGAGTTGCCCTGGTCGATAAAGGTCGCGATCCGCCATTTTTCGGCGATGGAATATTGATACTCGGCACTCAGCGCCACCATGTAGCGCCCACCGATGCGATCGCCGCGGTCGTTTTCGGGGGACAAGGTCTGGTACTCGTAGCCGCGCACGCTTTGGTCGCCACCGGCAAAAAAACGCAGCGACGGCGGCACTGATTTATAGCCATTGGTGGCACTGCCGCCCACTTGGGCACGGGCGAGGAAGCGATGGTTGTCCCACAAGGTGGTCAGGCCTTTGACCATTGCTGTGCCGTACAGCAAATTGGTGTCTGAACCCAGCCCTTCCTTGGCCACCTTGGTGTCCAATTGCAAGCGATAGCCATGGTGCGGGTCTATGCGATTGTCACTGCGCAGGTAGGAATAACTGACGCCCGGCATCAACAGGTTGCTCAGACCCGAATCGTCACCCAGGCGATACTCTTCGCGCTGCCATTTGAGCGAGATCACCCGCGTCCAACCGCTGGGCAGCTTGCTGTGCCATTCCGGGCCGAGGGTGAGCAATTTACTCAGGGTGTCGGTGTTGGCGATTTCTTCGTTCTGGTAGCCGCCGGCAAAGCGCAGTTTGTCGGTGAGCGGCGGGTCGAGGGGAATGTCATACCAGAGGCCAACGTTCTGCCGCGGCGCCGACAGTTCGGCTTCCCAGCCATAGCTATGGCCCTGAGGGTTGACCCAATGTCGCGTCCAGTTGGCCTTGCCGCGCGGGCCTACGTCGGTGGAGTAACCCAGGCCCAGGCCCATGGTGCGCGGCTTGCGTGTGTCCAACTGCACGGCTACCGGGATCACATCATTGGTGGAGGCGGCGGGCGCGGCGTCTACGCGCACGCCTTCGAAAAACCCGCTGGCCTGCAAGTTCTGGTTGAGTTCGGCAATAAGTTCGGAGTCGTAAGGGTCGCCGCTTTTGAACGGCACCATGCGGTGCAGCAGGTCTTCGTCGAACGGCGTATCGCCGGCGAAACTGACTTTGCCGAGGGTGTAGCGCGGGCCGCTGTCATACACCAGTTCGATATCGGCGACGCCGGCCTGGGGGTCCACCGCGAGTGTCTGCCGGGTAAAGCGCCCGCTGAAAAAGCCGTACCGCGAAGCCTGGTTCTGGATCAGACGCTTGGCGTCTTCGTAATGACCGTGGTTGAGAATGGCGCCGGATTTAAGGTCGTCGCTGGCGGGTACGCGAAACGCTTTGAGGTTCGCCGCCGGGCCGTCGACCCGAATGGTCACATCACGCAAGTGCACCGGTTCGCCGGGGTCGACGTTGAGGATCAGGCGCGGGTTCTTGCCCCCCTGCACGTCGCTATCGATGCGCGGTTGATAAAAGCCCAGCGCCTGAGCGGCTTTGCGCGCCTGCTCCTCGGCACCACGGCTGAACCGCAGCAGGGCCTCTTCATCACGATCGCCCACGCCGCCGATGTAGCCTTCAATATTGGCTTTCAACGCGTCGTTGGCGGGTTTGATGCGCACGTCCAATTCGCTTTGCGCCAGCGCGCCGCAGCTTGTAAACAGCAGAATCAAGCTGCTGGTGAATCTTCCTGGAAACTTCATAGGCGCGGATGCTACACGAGCGGGCGAGAAACGTAGAACTCGGAAAGTTCTGAAAAAATCTGCATCACGCCGTGGCGGCCTGCAATACCTGGGGGTTGGGGTGAAAAAAAACATGTTCCAACACCGGCCCCACTGCCACTTCACCGATTTCCTCATAACCCTGGCGTTTATAAAACTCCAGGTAACGCGAATTGCCCGTGTCGAGCACCACGCCGGACGAATGCGGGTCTTCGGCGCACCAGTTATGCACCGCCTGCAACAACTGCTCACCGTAATGCTTGCCCTGGAACTGCGGATGAATCCCCAGCAGCGGCAGCATATGCACCGACTCGCTGGGCAAGCACGCCAGCACGGCATGATGATAATCCAGATAACGCCGCGTGCCGCGCACCCCGGTGCTCAGCCACATGCGCAATTGCCAGGCCCAGCTCTCGGTGATTCCCAGGCGCCGTTGCGGCGGCGCAATCAGCGCGATGCCGATCAGACGGTCATTCACAAACAGGCCAATGGCCGGCAGCTTCTGGAAGAAGTGCTGCTTGACCAGCTCACGCACGGTGGCGCGCACCCGCTGTTCATAGCCGGGACGCTCGGCCTCAAAGATATAGGCGAATGTCGGTTCGTGGCGGTAAGCCTGGTACAACAGGGAACGGGCTTCGCGGGAATAGCCGCTGTTGAGCACACGGATGTCGGCGATGGCAGTCGAAGTCTCAGGCATACAATCAATCTCAGTGGGCGCCACTCAAAGGATGGCGTTCTTATGGGTACGAACCTACGCAGCACCAGTCGTTCCCAGACATTAGCAGCGCATCTGCCCTACCGCCACGCTGGCCCCCGTCTGACTTGTCGGCTAGCATCGCCCTTTTTGCCAAGACCGGACTGCCGACCATGAAAATCGTCTCCTTCAATATCAACGGGCTGCGCGCCCGCCCTCATCAGTTGGCGGCGCTGATTGAAAAGCATCAACCGGATGTGATCGGCCTGCAGGAAACCAAGGTTCACGACGACCAGTTCCCCCTCGCCGAAGTGCAAGCCCTTGGCTATCACGTGTACTACCACGGGCAGAAAGGCCACTACGGCGTGGCCCTGCTCTCGCGTCAGCCAGCGTTGAGCGTGCATAAAGGCTTTGCCAGCGATGAAGAAGACGCCCAGCGCCGCTTTATCTGGGGCACCTTTGCCGACGAGAACGGCCAGCCGGTCACCATCATGAATGGCTACTTCCCCCAAGGCGAAAGCCGCGACCACCCCACTAAATTTCCGGCCAAGCAGCGCTTCTACGAAGACCTGCAGCAGTTGCTGGAAAGCCAGTTCAGCAACGACCAGGCGCTGGTGGTGATGGGCGACGTGAATATTTCCCCGGAAGACTGCGACATCGGCATCGGCGCCGACAACGCCAAACGTTGGCTCAAGACCGGCAAATGCAGCTTCCTGCCCGAGGAGCGCGAGTGGATGGCGCGCCTGAAAAACTGGGGCCTGGTGGACAGTTTCCGGCACCTGAACCCGGACGTGAGCGATCGTTTCAGCTGGTTCGACTACCGCAGCCGCGGCTTTGAAGATGAGCCCAAGCGCGGCCTGCGCATCGACGTGATCATGGCCTCCACGGGCTTGCTGCATCGGGTCAAGGATGCGGGGGTGGATTACGAATTGCGTGGTTTGGAAAAACCCTCGGACCATGCGCCGATCTGGCTTGAATTGAGCTGACGGGTTGTCGGGCTTGATCAGATCTGGGCGTGTCCGCCAGCCAGTCATATTTATGCAACCTGACTGACTTAATCTCGCGGCACTCCCTTTGGCTTGAGAAGGTGCCGGCATGACGCTGCGCGTTCTGTTCCTGTTGTGTTGCCTATTGCCCCTCGCCGCCGTGGCCGCTCCACTGCCTGTTCCCGATCATGGCCCAGCCTTGCGCATCCAAGGTTCCAACACCATTGGCGCGGCATTGGGCCCGGCACTGGTCAAGGGGTTGATGGCGCAGCAGGGTTTGCAAGACGTACACAGCGAGCCGGCCGACGGAGCCAATGAACAGCGGATCGTCGGCAAAACGCGCCAAGGCAAGACGGTGACCGTCGAGGTGGCGGCCCATGGTTCCAGCACCGGTTTTGCAGCGCTTAAAAAAACCAGCGCGGACCTGGCAGCTTCGTCCCGTCCCATCAAGGACAGCGAACTGGTGGACCTCGAACCCCTGGGCGACCTGAAAAGCCCCGACGCCGAACAGGTGATCGCCATCGATGGCCTGGCCATCATCCTTAACCCGCGCAACCCGCTGACGACGTTGAACACCGTGCAACTGGCACAGATCTTCAACGGCGAGATCAGCACCTGGGAGGCGCTGGGCGGGGTCGGCGGGCCGATCCATGTGTATGCGCGGGATGATCAGTCGGGCACCTACGACACCTTCAAGGAGCTGGTACTGCGCCTGCGCGGCAAACCGTTGGTGGCGAGCGCCCAGCGTTTCGAATCCAGCGAGCAGTTGTCCGACGCGGTCAGCGGCGATCCCCAAGGCATCGGCTTTATCGGCCTGCCCTACGTGCGCCAGGCCAAGGCGGTGGCGGTTGTCGATGGGGATTCGCAACCGATGCTGCCGTTGAACAGCCTGATCGCCACCGAGGATTACCCGCTGTCACGCCGTTTGTACTTTTACTTGCCACCGTCGAACCGCAACCCCTGGGCCGATGCGCTGGTGGACTTTACCCAGAGCCCCAAGGGCCAGGCGATCGTGGCGGCCAACGGCTTTATCGCGCAGCAGGTGCAAGCCATGGCAGTGACACCGCGCCCCACGATGCCCGACGACTACCAGGCAATAGCCCGCGACGCCCAACGCTTGAGCGTGAATTTTCGCTTCGAAGAAGGCAGCGCCAGCCTCGACAACAAGGCACGCCAGGACCTGCAACGGGTGGTGGCGTACCTGAAACGTCACGACAAGCTCAATAAGCAGGTCACGCTGGTGGGCTTTGGCGACGCCAAGAATGACCCGCAACGCGCAGCATTGCTGTCCAAGCTGCGTGCCATGGCGGTGCGGCGGGAGCTGGTTCGCAGCGGCGTGGTGCTGCGCGATATCCGTGGGTTCGGGGCGCAGATGCCAGTAGCGGCGAATACGGCGGATGAGGGGCGGATCAAGAATCGGCGGGTGGAGGTGTGGGTGTATTGAGGCTTGGGTGTTGGGTTGTTGGCACTGGCCTTATCGGGGGCAAGCCCCCTCCCACACTGAAACACGATCACTGGTGGGAGGGGGCTTGCCCCGATGCAGGCGCTGCGGTGTTACTGCCCGCCGCGCATCAACTCCCGAGGCACGTACTTGCCGATCTCGAACTTGCCGATCGCCGCGCGGTGCACTTCGTCCGGGCCGTCGGCCAGGCGCAGGGTGCGCTGCATGGCGTACATGTAGGCCAAGGGGAAGTCGTTGGACACCCCGGCACCGCCGTGGATCTGGATCGCGCGGTCGATCACCTTCAGGGCGACGTTCGGCGCCACCACTTTGATCTGGGCGATTTCGCTTTTTGCCACTTTGTTACCCACGGTGTCCATCATGTACGCCGCCTTCAGGGTCAGCAGGCGTGCCATGTCGATTTCCATGCGTGAGTCGGCGATCTTGTCGATATTGCCGCCCAACCGCGCCAACGGTTTGCCGAATGCGGTACGGCTGACCGAGCGCTTGCACATCAATTCCAGCGCGCGCTCGGCCATGCCGATCGAGCGCATGCAATGGTGGATACGGCCCGGGCCAAGGCGCCCCTGGGCAATCTCGAAGCCACGCCCTTCACCCAACAATACGTTTTCATAAGGTACGCGCACGTTGTCGAACAGCACTTCGGCATGGCCGTGGGGCGCGTCGTCGTAACCGAACACCGGCAGCGGCCGCAGGATTTTCACCCCGGGGGTATCCACCGGCACCAGGATCATCGAGTGCTGCTGGTGACGCGGCGCATCGGGGTTGCTCAGGCCCATAAAGATCAGGATTTTGCAGCGTGGATCGCAGGCGCCGGAAGTCCACCATTTCTTGCCGTTGATCACCCACTCGTCGCCCTGGCGTTCGGCGCGGGCGGCCATGTTGGTGGCGTCCGAGGAAGCCACGTCCGGCTCGGTCATGGCGAATGCCGAGCGGATCTCGCCGCGCAGCAGTGGTTCGAGCCAGCGCTGTTTCTGTTCGGCATTGGCGTAGCGCACCAGCACTTCCATATTGCCAGTATCCGGCGCCGAGCAGTTGAACGGCTCCGGCCCCAGCAGCGAACGGCCCATGATTTCCGCCAAGGGCGCGTATTCGAGGTTGGTCAGGCCAGCGCCCAGTTCGGACTCGGGCAAGAACAAATTCCACAGGCCCTCGGCTTTAGCCTTGGCTTTGAGTTCTTCCATGATAGCAGTGGGCTGCCAACGGTCGCCTTCGCTGACCTGGCGTTCAAACACCGGCTCGGCGGGGTAAACGTATGCGTCCATGAACGCAGTGACGCGTTCACGCAGTTCCTGAACCTTGGGCGAATAGGCGAAATCCATGAGCAGCTCCCTTCTTGGAGAGGTTGTTTAGGTCATGCAATCGATGCTAGAACAGCGTTGATAATTTACCTAGCCTATTCTCGGCGTGTATTAACATTCATCACCGATATATGATCGGCGTATGAGCACCTAACAATAAGAGCGCAACGAAATGAATCTGAGCAAGGTCGACCTCAACCTCTTCATCGTCTTTGACGCGATCTACACCGAAGCCAACCTGACCCGCGCCGGGCAGATTGTCGGCATCACCCAACCGGCGGTGTCCAACGCTCTGGCCCGTCTGCGCGAGACCTTCAACGACCCGCTGTTCGTGCGCACCGCCCAAGGCATGGTGCCCACGCCGATGGCGCAGAACATCATCGGCCCGGTGCGCAATGCGCTGTCGCTGCTGCGGGTGTCGGTGCAGGAAAGCCGCATCTTCAACCCGCAACAGGCGGCCAAAACCTACCGCATCAGCATGACCGACCTTACCGAGGCGGTGATCCTGCCGCCGCTGTTCCAGCGCCTGCGCCGCCTGGCGCCCACGGTGGTGATCGAGAGCTTCCTGTCCAAGCGCCGCGAAACCACCAAGGAACTGGCCGCCGGGCGCCTGGACTTTGCCGTGGACGCGCCGCTCAATACCGACCCGCAGGTACGTCACGTCAAGCTGATGGAGGACCGCTACGTCTGTGCCATGCGCAAGGGCCACCCGATGGCGGGCAAGGACAAATTCATCTTGGACGATTACCTGTCGCTGACCCATATCCATATCTCCAGCCGTCGCAATGGTCTGGGCCACGTCGACCTGGCGCTGGGCAAAATGGGCATCCAGCGCAAGATCGCCCTGCGCTCCCAGCATTACCTGATGGCCTCGCAAGTGCTGCAGCAGACCGACATGGTGATGACCGTGCCCGAGCGCTTTGCCCGACGCCATGAACTGCACTGGTTCAACTTGCCGGTCAACGACGTACCGCCGGTGGAAACCCACTTGTACTGGCACGAAAGCACCGACCAAGACCCGGCCAACCGCTGGATGCGCGAGCAGATGATCGAGCTGTGCCAACAAGTCACCGCCCACGAAAAGAAGCTCGACAAACAACAAGCTTGAGCGCCCCTCCCGTGCAATGGACTACCAAGGAGCCCTTTATGGGAGGGGGCTCGCCCCCGATGGTCCGCGCAGCGGACCTTGACGTTCACGTCAACCTACCTTTAGCTTAGCGCCAGAACTTTCTTGAGCGCCGCCATGAGCACTACCTACAGTATTTCCGACCTCGCCCGCGAGCTGGATATCACCACCCGCGCCATTCGTTTCTATGAAGAACAGGGCCTGCTGGCCCCTGAGCGGCGTGGCCAGGAGCGCATTTACAGCGCGCGGGACAAGGTCAGCCTCAAGCTGATCCTGCGCGGCAAGCGCATCGGCTTTTCCCTGGCCGAGTGCCGCGAATTGATCGAACTCTATGACCCCAGCAGCGGCAACCACATCCAGCTCAACAGCATGCTGGCCAAGATCGCCGAGCGCCGTGAGCAGTTGGAACAGCAACTGCTGGATATCGAACAGATGAAGCTGGAACTGGACACCGCCGAAGAGCGTTGCACCCAGGCCCTGGCCCAAACCATGCGCCAGGCCGGCGATTGATCAGAAGGTGACCGCCATGACCCTCCCCTCCCACGTCCGCCTGGTTGAAGTCGGCCCGCGCGACGGTTTGCAGAACGAAGCCAACCCCATCAGCGTCGCGGAAAAGGTTCAATTGGTCGACGCCCTCAGCGCCGCCGGCTTGAGCTATATCGAAGTCGGCAGTTTTGTTTCGCCCAAGTGGGTGCCGCAAATGGCCGGCTCCGCCGAAGTGTTCGCCCAGATCCAGCGCAAACCCGGCGTGACCTATGGCGCATTGGCACCGAACCTGCGCGGCTTCGAAGACGCGCTGGCCGCCGGGGTCAAGGAAGTGGCAGTGTTCGCGGCCGCGTCCGAGGCGTTTTCCCAGCGCAATATCAACTGTTCCATCAGCGAAAGCCTGGAACGTTTCGCGCCCATCATGGCCGCAGCCCAGCAACACGGAGTCAGTGTGCGCGGCTATGTGTCCTGTGTATTGGGCTGCCCCTATGAAGGCGAGATCGCCGCCGAACAGGTAGCGGTAGTGGCGCGGGAGTTGTATGCCATGGGCTGTTATGAAGTGTCGTTGGGCGACACTATCGGCACCGGCACGGCGGGCGCCACCCGCCGCCTGTTTGAAGTGGTCGGCGCGCAGGTGCCACGGGATAAGTTGGCCGGGCATTTCCACGACACCTATGGCCAGGCCATCGCCAATGTGTACGCCGGGCTGCTGGAAGGCATCCAGGTGTTCGACAGCTCTATTGCCGGGCTTGGCGGCTGCCCGTATGCCAAGGGCGCCAGCGGTAACGTCGCGACCGAAGACGTGCTGTACCTGCTCAATGGCCTGGGCATTCACACCGGGGTCGACTTGGACGCCTTGATCCTCGCAGGCCGGCAGATCAGCCAGGTGCTGGGGCGCCCCAGCGGTTCGCGGGTGGCCAAGGCGCGTAACGCCGTGTGAGTAGCACGCCTGTGACAATGTGTTACCCAAGCCCTACACATCGAGTAACACGGGAACATATTTTGTCGTATTTGCCCCCGGTCATTTCCTACACAAAAATCAACCCCTTGATTTTAAAGGTATTTTAAAAGTTGGCACGGCTTCTGCTATCTCTATGGCATAACAAGAATAAAAAGCGCCAAACCTAATAAAAATAAGACGAAACGACTCTGACATAACAAAAACAACACGGCAGAGACGCAGCTAACAGATTTTTTTGGAGAAGATGTGCTTCGCAGGGTACGGCGTGCCGAGACCCGCAACCGGATAGAGAAAAATAAACTACCTTCAGGTAGCTACCCACTGGTTGGATCGCTTGCGAAGAAGCAGATCAGCGCTCAAAAAAATACGTTTGCTCTTGATCCCGGATGGGGATCGCCAAAAACAGCGGTAAAGGGTAACGGTTGCCAAAAACAACAATAGACCGCCCCTCAATAATAAAAAAAGAGCAGGCAACGCACATTAAAGGGGACCTTCGGGTCCCCTTCGTGTTGTGGGCGTTCGGCTCCTCACACCGATGTGCCTTCGCTGGCCATGAAATTGTTCAGCACCTTTCGAGTCAGGCGCTGCAATGCCTGTGTTTGCTCTTGCTGTCGCGCCGCCGCCAGTTGCTTGAGTTCCCCGTCGAAGAACGCACTGGGCATGGCGCCATCGACCAGAATGTCGTCTTTGCTTTTGCCCAACAGGCGCGCCAGCCTGTCGACCGCCGCGTCATGACGGCTCTGCCAGTCCGCTTGCGCCGCCAGGTCCGCCCCCGTGTCTTGCTCGCCTTGCACATCCGAAAGCTCGAACAACGCCGAGCTTTTTTCCTCGATCAATTCAATACCCGGGCCCATCAATGCCTGGAGCTCCTGCGGGTATCGGCTGCGCAGGTGTTTCTCCCAGAATTCGCGTCCCACGAAAAAAGCGCTCTCGTCAGCGGTAACACTTTCGTTCCTGAGCACTTGCCGATAAGCACTGTCGAGGGCTTGCTGGCTCACATTGGCCTGCTGGGGAAACAGCATTTCACGGGTGTTTATCGGCAGCCCCAGCCTGTCCGCCAGCCCGATCCGGTAGGCCAGGATCACTTCGACCTGCTCGGTAAAACCCGGCCCGCGAGAAGCAACGTCCTGTTCAGCCACGGCGTCCACCAGCGTCAGACGGAACAACTGGCGGGCGATGCTGATCAGTGAGCCTTCGCTGTCCGCTTCCCCCGCCTGCTCAAGCGCCTTCAACGCCAACAGCTCACTCTCAAGGTTCATGAACTCCACCGTACTGCCATCCCCGCAGGTGACACGATCATCGGCGATGCCAAACAGCGACTCGCGAATGGCCTGGCTTTGACTGGCGGCCTCCAACAAGTCCCACACCCGCTGGGTCAATGCGGCGCGGGTGACCGGCGAGGCGTATTCGGCGCTGCGGGTAGTGTCGGCCAGGACCGTGAACAGGGCGGCCGAATCAGGGCAAGCCTTCACGTCGTCCCACAGCCGGGCGCGGTGCGTCTGTTCGGCGGCAGGCACCTCTCGCAACCACAGGGTCCGAGCCTCGTCCAACGTGACGTGGTCGGCCCACTGCGCCGGATCCACCGGTGCCTCCAGGCCAAGGCGTTCGCGGGTGGCCGCCGACAGCGGGTTCTCATGCACGTTGATCCGGTCCAAGTGCTGATACGCATAGTCGGGCAAGGTTGTGATCCGGTTCGAGTGCAGGTCGATCCTGGCCAAGGACGTCAATTGCTCAGCCCCCGCCGGAAAGGTCGTGGTGCCGGTGTCGGCCAGATAAAGTTGATTGAGGCTGCGCATGCCCCGCAGATCGGCGGTCCAGCCCAAGCGGCGATTGTCGGACAGATCGAGGATTTTCAGGTCTCGCATCCCTTCGAGGCGCGCACGACTGGCGTCGGTCAGTTGCAGGTCATTGCGACTCAGGTTGAGCTTGGTCAGCCCCGCCCCGCCATGGGTGAACTCCGGCAGTTGCGTGAGGTTGTTTTCGCGCATATTCAGCCAGCGCAGGCGGCCGAATGCGTTGAGAAAGGGGAGCGACTCGTCCGACAGTCCCATTCGACCTAAATCCAGGCTGCCCACATGATCCATATTCGCCGTTATCGGCGGCAGTTCACCCACCAGTTCGTCCGATAGATCCAGAATGTGGCCAATCGGTGTTTGATCCGCCGCATACGCTTGCGGCGACTGGCGCTGCCACGCGGCCATAATCGTCCCCGCGACCCTGCGACGAATGCGGCCGTGACCCGGCTCTGCGTCCTGATGCCAGGCGTCCAGCGTCTGCTTCAACTGGTTGTATTCCTCTTCGAGGCTGCTGAGGCGGGCTAGAACCTGGGCATCAGTCAAGCCTTGAAGCCCATACAGGGCTTCGACTTCTTCAAGTGACTTCGACGGGTACAGATACATGGCTTTCATGGTGCAGATAAACGGCCGCCGCCCCGCGCCTCCAACTGGGCTGAGCGGGTACCCAAACCGCCCGTCCGCCAGGCGCATAGGCGACTTGAACCCCGGTTTGATGGCTTGCAAGCCAAGGGCCTGGCGCGTGCCCTCTTCGCTCAAGGGCTGTTGTGCGAGCTGCTCCTTCAACGCCTGGGTGGAGGCTTTCAGTTGCCGCCAATCCGTGCGCCCGCTGTAACCCACCCGCCAGAGCGCGGTGTAGAAAGCATCTTTGTCCGAGCGCCAATACTCCAGATCATCGGGACCGCTGAACAGCTTCCATTCGTTGAGGCTGATGCGCACGAGGCGTAACTGCCTGGGCGCGTCAGCACGCCCGACGCGGTCCAACAGTTCACCGTCATAGGTGTCAGCGCGTAACTCAAGACCCACGCCGTCAAGACGACCCGGCAGCGTCGCCAGCTTGTGCAGCGCCAGGCGCACACTGTCCGGGGTGAGTTCGTTATCGAACAATAGATCGGTATGGGCGCGCAGGGCTCGGACCCTCTGCCCATAGCAGCGCGCCTCTTCAGCCAAACGCAACGGCACACGGGAGGTTTCGCCCATACGCGCCAACTCTTGGTCGGTGGCGTGGGCCAACAGGTCTTCGGCGATCAGTTTGGGCAAGCCTGGAAAGTCGCGCTGGAGCAGTTGCACGTTCGCCTCACTGGACACGTCCCCGGCCGCGATTTCAAGGCCAAACAACCTGGCTTTGCTGTCCTGCGCCAACTCGCGCAATCGGTCGCGGTAACGCAGCGCCCTCGCCTGGGGTGTGCGCTGCTCGCTCATCATGCGTTCAACCAAGCGATCCGCGTACGCCTTATCGGCGGCCGTCGCCAGAAAGTCGGAATCAATTCTGCCGGTCAGCATCAGTTCATAACGCAGCGCTCGCTCGACGGCCGGCTCGTCCAACAGGTGCCGGATCTGCTCTTCGCTCAATTGGCTCAGCAGCGACGGCAGAATCACGCCGTCCCGGGTCGCCGCTTGGGCCAGATCGAGCTTGACCACCTGACTGCGTTGGGCGACTGCGGCCGAACGCCAGACGATATCGCCGTCGGCATCCAAGGCGACCAGCACCCTGGATTCAGGCCACTTGCCGCTGTCGAGCAATAACCTCATTTGCAAGCTCCAGTCGACACGCCCAAAGACGGCAGGGTCGGTGCTGCTCAGGCGATCAATGAAGCCTTGGTAGCGACGGGCAGATTCGAAGCGCCGTAGCGCTTCTCTGAACAGCGGCGGCGGCAATTGCTGATCGACATAAACCCGGCGCAATTGCTCATCCGTGACCCCACTCAGCGCTCGGACCTGCTCCAATTGAGCGTCGCTGAAAGCGTCGACGCTGGGGCCGAGACGTCGCAACAGGGTCTTGCGATCCCACGTCAGGGGTTGTTCGAATTCATGCACCCAGGCACCCGCCCCGTTGTGGCGTACCCTGGGCCAGTAACGGGCGTCGCCATCCGGGTGGACGAGCCTGAAATCTCCCTCGGCGATGGCTTGCACCTTGTAGTGACCGCCGTGGGTCGACGGCAGGTACGTGGCGCCTTGATGCTCATACAAGCCCAGGCTGTTCGGCTTCAGCTCAGCGGGCAGGCTGATCGAGTGGGTGTACCGCGTCGGATCGAAGTCAAACAAACGGCTGCGCCCGCCGAAGTCGACATGCACCAGACGCTTGATAAAAGCGGTCTCTTTGAACGCTGCCAGCGCGGCGGGCACCGCCAGCCCCGCCAAGTTCAGACCCACCGCCGAGAAGTGCGCCCAGACCGCGCGCGCATCGCCCTCGGACCACGCCTGTATGCCTTCTGCCACGTCGTCGACCATTTGCACCGCCGCAACTATCAGCATCACTTCGCCAAGGTACGGCACCACGAATGCCGCCACGTTCAGCACATCCAGTATTTTTTTGCCCCACGACCACAGCCAGGCTTTCTCGGCATGGTCCGTGGCCTCTTGCGTGGACACGGCGCTCGCCTGAGCGTTTTCCATGATCGAGCGAACCCGCTGTTGCGCGCTGTCGATCCACACGTCACGCCAAGGCGGTGCGTAGGTGCCCTGGCGGTGAAGCCGGGCTTTGAGCGCCGGATCGAAGTTCTGCGTGGCGGTGTAAACCTCGTCGGGGTCCAGTAGTGCCTTGAGTTTGGTAAAGAACATTTCTTGCCGGGAAAGCGGGACGAACTGACTGAAGAAGGTACGGTAGTCAGCACGGCACAGGCGCGTGGTCAGGTGGTCGACGAAGGCGGTGAGGTTGTCGTAAGCCTTGAGCGGGTGCAGCGGATCACCGGGGATGTAGACCATGCACGGTCGCGGCAGGACCGTGGCATTTCGCGGATGGGGCTGCCACACCACCGGCCCGATGATCAGCACCTGCTCGATCACGACCGTGCACAACTGCAAGGGCGAAAAGCTGACGTCATCCTCTGCCCATTTGTGCCCGGTCTGTTGAGTCAGAATCGCCTGGATCAAGCGATGGTCCTGGGGCTGGATATGGCCCTGCATCAGGGCAATTTCGGCGGCCAATTCCAACTGATTGCGGTGCGCGGTGATCAACGTGCTGTACAGCTTGCCGGTCAGGGCGCCGGGGGGCTTGGCCAGAATCGGGGCATTGATAATGCCGCGCACATGCTCGTAGTACGACTGCCCCAGGTCCAGCGTTCGGCACAGGGCGGCAAACTCGTTGGGTTTGATCGACAGTTTGAACGACTTGACACTCGCGGGTGCATGCTTCTTTGCGCTGGAATATTGGTGGAAGTTATAGCGGGTGATCAAACGACAATCCAAGCAGATCGGCTTGCTTGCGTCGTCCTCGGTGAAATTCATCAAGGCCGCTTCAAGCAGGCTGACGCCCTTGTAGAAATACAGCGGCGACGACGCTGACGACACGGTGGTGGTCGACAGTTCTTCCGAATCGGTGCTGCACGATCTCTGCTCCATCTTGCGCGCGTAGAACACGCTCGTGACGTCGAGGCGCAGGCCGAACTTCTCTTCAATGGCCGCCACCAGCAAGGGTTCGGCATAGTCGGCGGGGCTTTTGAGTTGGCTGAACCATTGATCCAGCTGGTTTAACGAAGTCCGGCTGCGGTCGTGGACCGCCTTCAATCGGTCTTTCGCTGTTGAGTCGGCGTTGGTGTACCAGGGCGGGATAACCAGCTTGAGGTTGGCCAATTCGGTCTTGCGCCCTGCCAGCGCATCGGTATACCAAGCGGGGGTGTTGTCCTGGATGGGCCCCACATGGGGGCTTGGCTCATCGACATCGGGCAGGGCAAGCGGATCAGTGAGCAGATCGGTCATGGGCATCGCCTTCGAGTAGCGGAATAATCCGCCACTCTAGGCAGCTGGCGCAGGCCGAACGCGGTAGCCCAGCACCCCGTTTCAGCGCTCGGTGCTCAACTCCTGGAGGCTGATCTCGCGCATGCGAAACTTCTGGATCTTGCCCGTGACGGTCATCGGAAACTCATCCACGAACTTGAAGTGCTTAGGCGTCTTGAAGTGCGCAATGCGACCCTTGCACCAGCCCTGCAAATCCAGCTCATCGGTCGCGTGGCCCGGGTGGAGTTTGATCCAGGCGACGATTTCTTCGCCGTAGCGCGCATCCGGAATGCCGATCACCTGCACATCGGCCACCGCCGGGTGGGTGAAGAAAAACTCCTCCAACTCGCGCGGGTACACGTTTTCGCCGCCGCGAATGATCATGTCCTTATTGCGTCCAGCGATGCGCACATAGCCGTGCTCATCCATGCTTGCCAGATCGCCGGTGTGCATCCAGCCGGCCTCGTCGATGGCCTCGCGGGTTGCCTCGGGATTATTCCAGTAGCCGAGCATGACGCTGTAGCCTCGGGTGCACAGCTCGCCGATTTCACCGCGCGCGACGGTGTTGCCATCGATGTCGATGATCTTGGTTTCCAACTGCGGTTGGGTGCGGCCGACGGTGGTGACCCGGCGCTCCAGATCATCCTGTGGCCCGGTCTGCAAGGACACTGGGCTGGTTTCGGTCATACCGTAGGCGATCTGCACTTCGCCCATGTGCAACTCGCTGATCACGCGGCGCATCACTTCGATGGGGCACGTGGCGCCGGCCATGATGCCGGTGCGCAGGCTGGACAGCTCGAACTCACCGCGCCGCGGGTGATCAAGCAGCGCGATAAACATGGTGGGCACGCCATACAGGCCGGTGGCGCGTTCTTCGGCGACGGCGCTGAGGGTCAGCAATGGGTCGAAGCCGTCGTTCGGGTAGATCATGGCGGTGCCATGGGTGATACAGCCCAGGTTGCCCATCACCATGCCAAAGCAGTGATACAGCGGCACCGGGATCACCAAGCGATCTTGGGCGGTCAGGCCCAGGCTCTCACCGACCATGTAGCCGTTATTAAGAATATTGTGATGACTGAGCGTGGCGCCCTTGGGGAACCCGGTGGTGCCGGAGGTGTACTGGATATTAACGGCTTGATCGAAGTGCAGGCTGGCCTGGCGCTGGTGCAGTTGCTCGGGCGTTACCTCGGCGCCGAGGGTGGCCAGCGTCGACCAGGGCATAAAGCCTGCCGGCGGGCTGGGATCGAGGCTGATGATGCCGCGCAGGTCGGGTTGCAGTTCCTGGAGCATTCCGTGGTAATCGGAACCCTTGAACGCCCCGGCGCACACCAGCCACTGACAACCGGACTGTTTGAGCACGTAGTCCAGCTCGCTGGTGCGGTACGCCGGGTTGATATTGACCAGGATCACGCCGAGCTTGGCGCTGGCAATCTGGCTGATCAACCACTCGGCGCAGTTCGGCGCCCAGATGCCCAAGCGGTCGCCGGTCTGCAGGCCCAAGGCGAGGAAAGCGCGGGCGTGCAGGTCGACGGTATCGGCCAGTTGCCGCCAGGTATAACGTCGTGACTGATGACGCACCACCAGCGCTTCGCCATCGGGGAATTGCGCCACTGTGTGATCGAAGGCCTGGCCGATGGTCATGGCCAGTAAGGTCTTGTCCTGGGAGCCACGGCTGTAGCTCTGATGCGGTTGATCCATAACGACCCCTGTTATCTTTTTTGTAGGTTGACGTAAACGTAAACTACGATTGACAGCGTCACAACGCAAGCTTACGTTAACGTAAAGGTGAGCGCCCTCCCCTGGCGCGCCGACCACACAACAACAAAGCTCACATTAAGGTGCCTGTCCATGAGTTACCCGTCCCTGAACTTCGCCCTCGGCGAAACCATCGACATGCTGCGCGACCAGGTGCAGTCCTTCGTGGCCAAAGAGATCGCACCGCGCGCGGCGCAAATCGACAGCGACAACCTGTTCCCCGCCGACCTGTGGCGCAAATTCGGGGACATGGGCCTGCTCGGCATCACCGTGCCGGAAGAGTACGGCGGCGCCGGCCTGGGTTACCTGGCGCATGTGGTGGCCATGGAAGAAATCAGCCGAGGCTCGGCATCGGTGGCGTTGTCCTACGGCGCTCACTCCAATCTCTGTGTGAATCAGATCAACCGCAACGGTAACCACGCACAGAAGCTCAAGTACCTGCCCCAACTGATCAGCGGCGAACACGTCGGCGCCTTGGCCATGAGCGAGCCGAACGCCGGCTCCGATGTGGTCTCGATGAAGCTGCGCGCCGACAAGCGCGGCGACCACTATGTGCTCAACGGCAGCAAGACCTGGATCACCAACGGTCCCGATGCCAACACCTATGTGATTTACGCCAAGACTGACTTGGAAAAAGGCCCACACGGCATCACCGCGTTTATTGTCGAGCGCGACTGGAAGGGCTTCAGCCGCAGCAACAAGTTCGACAAATTGGGCATGCGCGGCTCCAACACCTGCGAGCTGTTTTTCGATGACGTCGAAGTGCCCGAAGACAACATCCTCGGCGTGCTCAATGGCGGCGTGAAAGTGCTGATGAGCGGCCTGGACTATGAGCGAGTGGTGCTCTCCGGCGGCCCCACCGGGATCATGCAGGCGTGCATGGACCTGATCGTGCCGTACATCCACGACCGCAAGCAGTTCGGCCAAAGCATCGGCGAGTTCCAGCTGATCCAGGGCAAAGTCGCCGATATGTATACCCAACTCAACGCCAGCCGTGCCTATCTGTATGCGGTGGCCCAGGCTTGCGAACGTGGCGAGACCACCCGCAAGGACGCCGCCGGGGTGATCCTCTACAGCGCCGAACGGGCCACGCAAATGGCCCTGGATGCGATCCAGATTCTCGGCGGCAACGGCTACATCAACGAATTCCCCGCCGGGCGCCTGTTGCGCGATGCCAAGCTGTACGAAATCGGCGCCGGCACCAGTGAAATCCGGCGGATGCTGATCGGTCGCGAACTGTTCAACGAAACTCGCTGAGGGCACGTGCCATGGCCACCTTGCACACCCAGCTCAACCCGCGCTCGGCGGAGTTCGCCGCCAACAGCGCGGCGATGCGCCAACAGGTCGACGCCCTGCACACTCTGCTCGCTCACGTGCAGCAAGGCGGCGGCGCCAAGGCTCAAGAGCGGCACACCTCACGGGGCAAACTGTTGCCGCGCGAACGCATCAATCGCCTGCTCGATCCGGGCTCGCCGTTTCTTGAACTCAGCCAACTCGCCGCCTATCAGGTCTACGGCGAAGACGTGCCCGCGGCCGGCGTCATCGCCGGAATCGGGCGCGTCGAAGGCGTGGAGTGCATGATTGTGGCTAACGACGCCACGGTCAAAGGTGGCTCCTACTACCCGCTGACCGTAAAAAAACACCTGCGCGCCCAGACCATCGCCGAGCAGAATCGCCTGCCGTGCATCTACCTGGTGGACTCCGGCGGTGCCAACCTGCCGCGTCAGGACGAGGTGTTTCCCGACCGCGAGCACTTTGGGCGGATCTTTTTCAACCAGGCCAATATGAGCGCCCAAGGCATCCCGCAGATCGCCGTGGTGATGGGCTCATGCACCGCCGGCGGCGCCTATGTGCCGGCCATGGCCGACGAAGCCATCATGGTGCGCCAGCAGGCCACGATCTTTCTGGCCGGCCCGCCGTTGGTGAAGGCCGCCACCGGGGAAGTGGTCAGCGCCGAAGACCTTGGCGGCGCGGATGTGCATTGCAAAATCTCGGGCGTGGCCGACCACTATGCCGACAGCGATGAACACGCCCTGGCCCTGGCCCGCCGCAGCGTGGCCAACCTCAATTGGCACAAACAGGGCCAGTTGCTGCAACGTATGCCGGTGGCACCGCTGTACAGCGGCGAAGAGTTGTACGGCGTGATTCCGGCCGACCCCAAACAGCCGTTCGACGTACGCGAAGTGATCGCGCGACTGGTGGACGGTTCGGTGTTCGATGAGTTCAAGGCGCTGTTCGGCACCACGCTGGTGTGCGGTTTCGCCCATCTGCACGGCTACCCGATTGCGATCCTGGCCAATAACGGAATCCTGTTCGCCGAAGCCGCGCAGAAAGGCGCGCACTTTATCGAACTGGCCTGTCAGCGCGGCATCCCCCTGCTGTTCCTGCAGAACATCACCGGCTTTATGGTCGGCCAGAAATACGAGGCCGGCGGCATTGCCAAGCACGGCGCCAAACTGGTGACGGCAGTGGCCTGCGCCAAGGTGCCCAAATTCACCGTGATCATCGGCGGCAGCTTTGGCGCCGGTAACTACGGCATGTGCGGTCGCGCCTATGACCCGCGCTTTTTGTGGATGTGGCCGAACGCGCGTATCGGCGTGATGGGCGCCGAACAGGCGGCCGGCGTGCTGGTGCAGGTCAAGCGCGAGCAGGCCGAACGCGCGGGCGCCGGGTTCAGTGCCGAGGAGGAAGCGGCGATCAAGCAGCCGATCCTCGACCAGTACGAAACCCAGGGGCACCCCTACTATTCCAGCGCGCGCCTGTGGGATGACGGTGTGATCGATCCGTTGCAGACCCGCGACGTGCTGGCCCTGGCCCTGTCCGCGGCCTTGAACGCCCCCATCGAGCCGAGCCGCTTCGGCGTGTTCCGCATGTAAATGGAGCAGCACCCCATGAGCGATTTCAACACCCTCGAACTGATCGCCGACCGCCGTGGCTTTGCCACGCTGTGGCTCAGTCGTGAAGCCAAGAACAACGCGTTCAATGCCGAGATGATCCGCGAGCTGATCATCGCCCTCGACCAGGTGCAGGGCGATGCTTCCCTGCGGTTCCTGGTGCTGCGCGGGCGCGGTAAGCATTTCAGCGCTGGGGCCGACCTGGCCTGGATGCAGCAATCGGCCGAGCTGGATTACCACACCAATCTCGACGACGCCCGCGAACTGGCGGAACTGATGTACAACCTGGCCAAGCTGAAAATCCCCACCCTGGCGGTGGTGCAAGGTGCAGCCTACGGCGGCGCCCTGGGCTTGATCAGTTGCTGCGACATGGCCATCGGCGCCGACGATGCGCAGTTCTGCCTGTCGGAAGTGCGCATCGGCCTGGCGCCGGCGGTGATCAGCCCGTTCGTGGTGCAAGCCATCGGCGAACGCGCGGCACGGCGCTATGCCCTCACCGCCGAGCGCTTCGGCGGCCAGCGCGCGCGCGAGATCGGCCTGTTGGCGGAAAGCTACCCGGCGGACGAGCTGGAGATTCACGTCGAACACTGGATAGCCAACATGCTGCATAACAGTCCGGCGGCGATGCGCGCCAGCAAGGATCTGCTGCGCGAAGTCGGCAACGGCGCCCTCACCCCGGCGTTGCGCCGCTACTGCGAAAACGCCATCGCCCGCATCCGCGTCAGCCCCGAGGGCCAGGAAGGCTTGCGCGCCTTCCTGCAAAAACGTCCACCGAGCTGGCAAGCGCAGGAGCCGCGTTCATGAGTACTTTGACCCGCATACTGGTGGCCAACCGGGGTGAAATCGCCTGTCGCGTGATGCGCACCGCCAAGGCCATGGGGCTGACCACCGTGGCCGTGCACAGCGCCATCGACCGCGATGCGCGCCATTGCCGTGAAGCGGATATCTGCGTCGACCTGGGGGGCAGCAAGGCCAGTGACAGTTACCTGCAAATCGACAAACTGATCGCCGCCGCCCAGGCCAGCGGCGCCCAGGCGATTCATCCGGGCTACGGGTTTCTCTCGGAAAACGCCGGGTTCGCCCGCGCCATCGAAGCCGCCGGTTTGATCTTCCTCGGCCCGCCCGCCTCTGCCATCGACGCCATGGGCAGCAAATCCGCAGCCAAAGCGTTGATGGAAACCGCCGGCGTGCCCCTGGTACCGGGTTACCACGGCGAGGCCCAAGACCTGGAGACTTTCCGCGACGCCTGTGCCCGCATCGGTTACCCGGTGCTGCTCAAGGCCACGGCCGGCGGCGGCGGCAAAGGCATGAAAGTGGTCGAGGATGTCAGTCAATTGGCCGACGCCCTGGCCTCTGCCCAACGCGAGGCGTTGTCGTCATTTGGCAACGCCCAGATGCTGGTGGAGAAATACCTGCTCAAGCCCCGTCATGTGGAAATCCAGGTTTTCGCCGACCAGCACGGGCACTGCCTGTACCTGAATGAACGGGATTGCTCGATTCAGCGCCGTCATCAGAAGGTCGTGGAGGAAGCTCCGGCCCCCGGTTTGAGCGCTGAACAGCGCCGTGCCATGGGCGAGGCTGCCGTGCGGGCGGCCCAGGCGATCGGCTATGTCGGCGCCGGCACCGTGGAGTTTTTGCTCGACGCGCGCGGCGAGTTCTTCTTTATGGAGATGAATACGCGGTTGCAGGTCGAACACCCGGTCACCGAAGCGATTACCGGTCTGGACCTGGTGGCCTGGCAGATCCACGTGGCCCAGGGCCAGGCGCTGCCGATCACCCAGGCACAGGTACCCTTGATCGGGCATGCCATCGAAGTGCGTCTGTATGCCGAGGACCCGGCCAATGATTTTCTGCCCGCCACCGGGCACTTGGCGCTGTACCGCGAATCCGCCCCCGGCCCTGGGCGCCGCGTGGACAGTGGCGTGAGTGAGGGGGACAGCGTTTCACCCTTCTACGATCCGATGTTGGGCAAGTTGATTGCCTGGGGCGAGGACCGTGAACAGGCGCGCCTGCGCTTGCTGAGCATGCTCGACGAATTCGCCGTGGGCGGGCTGAAGACCAACCTGGGCTTCCTGCGGCGCATTATTGGGCACCCGGCATTCGCCGCAGCGGAACTGGATACCGGGTTTATTCCGCGCTATCAGGAACAATTGCTGCCGCCGACCGGTGCGCTGAGTGATGATTTCTGGCAGGCCGCAGGTGCCGCGCTGATGCACAGCCTGCCCGCCGGGGACGGCCCGTGGGCAAACACCCGTGGCTTTCGCGCGGGGTTGCCCGCTGAGGTTTCGTTGCACTTGAGCTGCAACGGGCAGGACCGACTGGTGACCCTGGCGCCAGACATTACGCAGTTGCACGGCGAGCAGTTGAGCATCGAGCGCGATGGCGTGCGTCGCAGCTATCTGGC
This sequence comes from Pseudomonas sp. S4_EA_1b, assembly GCF_016307435.1. NCBI lineage: Bacteria > Pseudomonadati > Pseudomonadota > Gammaproteobacteria > Pseudomonadales > Pseudomonadaceae > Pseudomonas > Pseudomonas sp. S4_EA_1b. Next base: position 25,293 of record NZ_JAEILC010000005.1, read on the forward strand.
GGTCCGGCACGACGGCGGCGTGTTTGTACGCTGGGACGGTGAAATGCATGGGGTCAGCCTGTTCGACCCGATTGCCGCCGTGGAAGCCAACCAATCCCATCAGGGTGGCCTGACGGCGCCCATGAACGGCAGCATTGTGCGGGTGCTAGTGCAAGCCGGCCAGGCGGTCGAGGCCGGCACCCAACTGGTGGTGCTCGAAGCGATGAAGATGGAACACAGCATCCGTGCTCCCGAAGCCGGGGTGGTCAAGGCACTGTTCTGTCAGGAAGGCGAAATGGTCGCCGAAGGCTGCACGCTGGTGGAGCTGGAAACGGCGGACTAGAACCTCGCCATGGCCTGCACCACCACACCGAGGATGCGACACGCCTCGGTGAACAGCTGTTTAGGGTACGTGGGGTTGAGCGGCACCAGGTAGAGTTGGCCGCTCTCCTCCCGTAACTGGCGGAAGGTCGCGTGAGGGTTGTCGGCCCATTGCGCGACCACCAGTTTACCGGGGCCGGCATTGATGGCCGGGTCTACCAGGATCATCATGCCTGCGCCGATGCTCAAGCCACTGGGCGCGGTCATGGCATCGCCCGTGACCGGCAGCCAGAAGGCGTCGCCCCTGGCGTAATAATCCGTGGTTTCATAGCGCGCGCCAGCATAGGCCGGGCGCTCCTCGCGGGCTTCGCCCAGGCCTCTCCATTCGTTGACGGGGTAGCGGAAAAACGCCGTGTGCCGTGGCGTCGGCACTGCCGGTTCCGCGCGACGCTCGCGCACTTCCTGCACCACTTCCAGATCCCCCAGACCCAATGCTTCCAGCACCCGGTTCATGTCCTCCAGGCTCGGCACGCGACGCTTGTTGAGCCAATGACCGACGCCCCCCTGGGACATGCCCAAGCGCTCAGCCAGTTCACCTTGCGTGACCTTGCGGTCTTTCATGTTGGCCCTGACCAACGCGATCCATTTATCCATGGGGCCAGACAATACGTCAGGTATTTTTCAGGGCAATAAACAGTTTGTAGTAATCCATAAAACGACATAAATACGATACGTACTATTATCAGGCATAAGGTTTTCAACACCCACCCAGAGTACTGCCCCTTATGACGACGAGCCCGTACCTCCTGCCTGAACCCGCTGAAAACGATGAGCTGCAAGACTTGCGCAGCAGCGGCGCCGCCCAGCGTGCGCTGGATTTCTACTTGAAAGAAGAGATGTCGACGCCGGTGGCGAACGAGGCGTTGTTCGCCATCAAAGCAGGTATCAGTCAGGAAGAAGCCTTGATACATGCCTCGGACCTGCTGCGCAGCGCGGCGGCCACTGCGTATGAATCCGCGAGCAACCACCAGGGTAATCAGCGGGACCTGGCGTTTTCAGTGGTGTATTTGATCGATATGGCGAAGGCGATGGTCGAGCGGTCGTTGCAGGTGCGCGAAGCGCAGGCGGACAGCTGATAGGCGCAAAGGAAAAATATTTCTATCCCACGGATAAAAACATTTGACTTGCAAATGATAATGATTATTATTGGACCCAGCTGATCGCGAGATCAGTCGATAGACCAAGAGACCTTAGGTCGGACTCTTGGAATATCTCCTCATCAGGCTAATCACGGTTTTTGACCCGGCTCTTTGGCCGGGTCTTTTTTTTGCCAGTTTTCCTGGCATGGCTTCAGGCTAATGAAGACTGTGTGTTGCGTGATGGCGCGCATGGTAGCAAAAGACCATCGCCGAATGAAAGCCACCCAAAGGCTCTGGCTCACATCTTTGGGAAATAGCGCTTGAGAATCAATCTCATAAATTCTAAGCTGCGGCGGCGTCAAGGATGATGCCCCCCTCCCTGCGCAACAATTTTGCATCCAGGCTTTACCGGACTCCTGTGTAATATAGCCGCCACAATACTCATAATCAGGCAACCAGACTATGACAGTGGCCTTGACCTCCATCAGAATCAGTACCGACTTCGACAGTGGCAATATCCAGGTGCTGGACGCCAGCGATGCCTATCAATTGCTGCTGGCGATCAAACCCGACACACGCAGCCAGCATTTCCAGTGGTTTCACTTCAAGGCCGAGGGTATGCATGTGGGCCATACCCACACCTTCCGCCTAAGCAATGCCGGGCGCTCTTCATATCCCCATGCCTGGAGCGGCTACAACGCCGTAGCCTCCTACGACCACGTCAACTGGTTCCGCGTGCCGACACGCTTCGATGGCGAAATCTTGCACATCAGCCTGGAGACTCGCGAGAAGCACGCCTGGTTCGCCTACTTCGAACCCTACAGCCGCGAACGTCATGACGGCTTGATCGAGCAGGCGCTCAAACACACCGGCACCCAATTGCTGGCCACCGGCAAGAGTGTCGAAGGCCGCGACATTCAGTTGCTGCGCCGGGGCAAAGGCGGCGAAGGACGACGCAACGTATGGATCATCGCCCAGCAACATCCGGGCGAACACATGGCCGAATGGTTTATGGAAGGGATCATCGAACGCTTGCAACAGGACGGCGATGCCGAGCTGAAAAAACTGCTGGCGGTGGCTGACCTGTACCTGGTGCCGAATATGAATCCAGACGGCGCCTTCCACGGGCACCTGCGTACCAACGCCATGGGCCAGGACCTCAACCGCGCGTGGCAGAGCGCAAGCCAGGACCTCAGCCCGGAAGTGCTGTTCGTGCAACAGCAGATGGAACAGTACGGCGTGGACCTGTTCCTGGATATCCACGGTGACGAAGAAATCCCCTATGTATTCGCCGCTGCCTGCGAAGGCAACCCAGGCTACACGCCGCGCATCGAAGCCCTGGAAAAGCACTTTCGCAGCCACCTCAGCGGCTTGACTCGTGACTTCCAGACCACCCATGGCTACACCCGCGACCTGCCGGGCGAAGCCAACATGACGTTGGCCTGCAATGCGGTCGGCCAAAAGTACGATTGCCTGTCGCTGACCTTGGAAATGCCCTTCAAGGACAACAACGACGCGCCCAACCCGAAAACCGGCTGGTCGGGCGAGCGCTCGAAACAGCTAGGCAAGGATGTGCTGAGCAGCGTCGCCGATATCGTCGGCCTGTTGCGCTGACAGCAACGAACCCCGGCATCAGTCCTTGGTGCCGGTCATGCTCTGCAACACGCCATCGCGTCGGATCAGCCCATGAAACAACGCCGCCGCCAGGTGCACCAACACCGTGAGAAACAGCAGGTACGCCAGGTACCCATGGGCCTTACGCAGCAACGCGAACAACGGTGCGTTCGCCTCCACTAGCGCCGGCAGTCGTACGGAGCTGCTGAGCATCACCGGGTCGCCCGCCGCTGAAATCATCGCCCAACCCAGCAGCGGCAACGCCAGCATCAGACCATACAACATCAGGTGCGATGCCTTTGCCGCCAGCACTTGCCACTGCGGCAGGTCCTGGGGTAGAGGCGGTTGCTGCGTGGAAAAGCGCACCACCAGCCTGACGATAACCAGCGCCAGAATCGCAATACCCAACGGTTTATGCAGTTGGATCAGCCAAGCATGCCGCTCCGAGACCGAGGCCGCCAAGCCCGCGCCGATAAACAGCATGGCGATGACCATCAGCGCCATCAGCCAGTGCAGCAGGCGCGCCAAGGGAGCGAAGAATTGTGGAGAGGCCTTCATGGTTTCGACTCCTGTAGAGCATGGTGCAAGGGGCTGACCTCGCCGGCGCGGCGCAGGTAAGAACTGGCGTATGCCGCCGAGCGGGCCGCCAGCAAGGGGTCATTGGAGGCTTGAATACCGCTGGGCAGAATCAACGGATCGAAGTTGATATCGCGGCAGTCGCCGTCGGCCTGGGGCTGGCTGCTTTGCACCACCAGGGTACCGGCGTTCAGCACCGTATGGAGGCCGGGCCAGGGTTTGCTGGCATCGTCCAGCACGTCGCCGGGGTTGGCCAGGGTCATGTTCAACTGCCAGCGCAGCGGCCCGGCGGCCAGGCGCTGCACTAGGTCTTTCTCCAGGAAGTCCGCACCATCTGCGGCGGTATCACCCACCGCGCCTTGGCTTTGGGGCACCACCGCCCAGCGCACGGCTTGACGCTTGCCCTCGGCGTTCACCAGATAAAACGCATTGATGCCGTTATAGGTTTCGGTCGCGTAACTGGCCGACGGTTTGGCGGTCTTGACCCATGTCAGGAACGGTGCGGCCTCCGGATGGGCGGCAAAAAACGCCGGCATGTTCGCTGGGTTCGGCTTGCCGGTGGCCGGGTCCGGCGCGCCCGCCTTGAGCAACTGATAGAACGCCTCGGGCGTGCCCACCGGGAACACCGGCATGCTGTTCATACCGGTGCGCCATTGCTGGCCGTTGGCCTGGCTGAACTGCACGGCAAAACTGCGGATCGGCACGCTGCTATCAGGCGCGTACGGGTTGCCGCTGGGCAAGGCGAAGCGGCCGATCAACGGGGTTTTGGTCTCGCTGAACACCTCGGCGCTGGAATAGGCGCGCGCCTCGGCAGAGCTTTGGAAGTAACCCGCCACGCACACGCCTTTGGCGTGGTTGCGCCGATAGCCAGGGTGCACGCCGTTGTTGGTCTCCAGGGCATTGACCAAGGTTTTAGGCCGCAGCCGCTGCGGGTCGAGTGTGCCATTGACGTAGGCAAACGCCGCGGCCAAACCGGCCACCACAACGCCGATGGCGGCAAGACGCGCCACCAGGCTTGCGGTACTCAAGGCAGGACGGGGCGGTGATGGGTGATCCAGCATAAAAACTCCAGGGCCGAGGGCCGCAGGGGGAAAGTGCTATGAGACGAAACCCACGCAGGCTTATTCCCACTTCACTGTAGTTTTTTTCAGCGTTACGACCTTACATACCGCGATTCAGAAAGCCCACGCACCTTGACCTGGTCATCCACCCGCCCCAGGTGTTCGAGCCGGCCATCTGCCGTCCAGCGTCCCAGGTCGCGGGTGCGGAACATCAGGTTGTCGCCGCCCAGAACCGGATCGGGGCGATATCGCTTTTGGGTCAACGCCGGGTTGTTCAAGTAGCCGGTCGTGACACCCGCCCCTCCGGCCTACATTTCCCCAGGTTGGCCCAGCTCACAGGCGCACCCCTTGTTCGTCGAGCACATACACCGTGTTGTTCGGGGTTGGCCGACCGATGGTCAGCAAGGCGCTAGGCTCATGCCGGTGCAAGGTATTGACGATGGTGGTTTCGGTGGGCCCACAACCGTTGTAGAACGTGCAGTGCGCCGCCCACTGATCGGCCAGGGCCTGTGTGCGAAAATCACTTGCTGCGCCGCCGGCAAATGCGCCAGTTCCGGCCGGAAGTAACATGCTTTGCCTGTCGGTGAATTCATCAACACGCCCTCTTCATTGCGGCCGATCCTGTACCGGTAGCCACGAGGCTGGATTAAGGCGGGCGTGGGGCATTACAGGCCTGTGGGCTATCCAGAGAGGGCGCCCCCACAAGGGCAAGGTTTCTTTCAGGTAGGCATGGAATAACCTACGCGGGCGAACGTCTACTCTTACAACTGGCTAGACTGACCCACCATGCATGAACTCGACGAACCGCTACGCGAACTCCTGCCCCGGCTGCGGCGCTTTGCCGTGTCCCTGACGCGCAACACCAGCAGCGCCGACGATCTGGTGCAGGCCACCTTGGAGCGTGCAATCACCCGCTGGGGCGACAAACGCCCGGAAGGCGACCTGCGCGCATGGCTGTTCTCGATCCTCTACCGGCAGTTTCTTGATGCCCAGCGCCGTACCCGCCGTTATGCGCGCATGCTCGACTTCTTTACAGGACGCGAAGACGTGCAGCCCTCGGTCGAACGCACCGTGATGGCCCAGTCGACCCTGCAAGCCTTCGATCAATTGAACACCGAGCAACGCGCGCTGCTGCTGTGGGTGTCCGTGGAAGGTTTGAGCTACAAAGAAGTCGCCGAGATTCTCGACGTACCCCTCGGCACCGTGATGTCGCGGTTGTCACGGGCGCGCCAGGCCCTGCGTCAACTCAGCGATGGCGAAATTGCCAGCCCTTCTCTGCGGATACTCAAATGATCAGCCTGCCTCCCAACGAACATGACTTACATGCCTACGTCGATCATCAGCTTTGCGAGAATGACCGGCGTGCCCTGGACACCTGGCTGGCGACCCACCCGGAGGTGGCGGCCCAAGTGCAGGCCTGGCAACAGGACGCACACGCATTGCGCGCAGCCTTGGGCGGCGCCCTGCAACAGCCCGCCAACCCGCAGTTGGACCCCGCGCTGATCCGCCAGCGCGTCCGGCACAATACGCGTCGCCACTTGGCCACGGCAGCGCTGTTGCTGGTGGCGGTGAGCCTCGGCGGCTGGGGCGGCTGGCAGGCCCGCGAGGCGACTCAACCGCCGCTGCAACCCATGGCCGATGCCATGCAGGCGTTCCGCCTGTTCGCCCAGGATGGCATCCTGCCCGCCGACTACCGTGCTCAGGACAGCGGCACCATGCAAGCCTGGCTCGACCGGTACTTCCAACAGGCCCAGCGCTTGCCGGACTTGAGCCAGTCGGGCTTCACGCCGGTCAGCGGGCGTCTGCTCACCACCGATCAAGGCGCCGCTGCCATGGTGCTGTACCAGGACGCGCAGGGGCGGCGTATCAGTTTCTACATCCGCCCGCCGGGCCCGGACAACGGCTTCCTGCCCCGTGGCAGCCGCACCGCCGATGGGCTACAAGCGCAGTACTGGTCCGGTGGCGGCTATAACTACGCGGTGGTCAGCCCGGTGGATCACCCGGTGGCGCCGCTGCAGACCTTCTAGTCGTGGGGGGGTCATGCGTTTTCGAGATGGCCGATGCGCGCCTTCGCGATTGGTCAAAACGTGAAGAGCATCCTAAAGTGAGCGACCTTTGACCCACAGAGTGATCCGCAGTGGCCGTGCCGACTTTGATCCGTCGCCTGCTTGGTAAACAACGCGCGCCACGCAGCGACGCCTCCATCCCCGAGTTTTTTGCGCACAAAGCCCAACAACAGGGCTACACCCTCAGCGCCGGGCAGACCCAAGCGATTGCTGCCATGGCCCGCGAGACCGGCCACCTGCTCGACGGCCAAGCCACCCGTGGCCTGTACCTGCACGGGCCGGTGGGGCGCGGTAAGAGCTGGCTGTTGGACGGTTTCTTTCAGGCGCTGCCGCTGGCCGAGAAACAGCGGGTGCATTTCCACGATTTCTTCGCGCGCCTGCACCGGGGCATGTTCCAGCACCGTGAACAGGATGACGCGCTGGGCGTTACCCTCGATGAGCTGTTGGCAGACTGCCGGGTGCTGTGCTTCGACGAGTTCCACGTCCACGATATCGGCGATGCCATGCTTATCAGCCGATTGTTCAAAGCCCTGTTCCAGCGCGGCATGCTGGTGCTGGTCACCTCCAACTACGCGCCCGAAGGACTGCTGCCCAACCCGCTGTACCACGAGCGCTTCAAGCCGGTGATCGATCTGATCGCCGCGCGCATGGACGTGCTGGAAGTCAGCTCGCCACAGGACTTTCGCAGCCTGCCCCAGGCCCATGCCACGCAGCGCTTTACCGCCGGCGTCTACCTGTGGCCAGGCACGGCCGCGCAGCGTGCGGCCCTCGGCCTGCCGGCGCCCCAAGGCCCAGCGCAGCAGTTGCAGGTGGGCAATCGGCAACTGGTGTGTCGCCACCACCAAGCGCGCACCATCGTCTTCACCTTCGCCGATCTTTGCGAGCAACTGACGGCGGTGATGGACTACCTCTTGCTATGCGAGACGTTCGATCACTGGATCATCGACGGCCTGCCCCACCTGGCGCAGTGCCCGATTGCCGTACAACAACGCTTCATCAATCTGGTGGACGTGCTCTACGACCGCGACAAACGCCTGACCCTGATCGGCACCGAGCCTCTGGCCGACTGCCTGGCGGGCGAGGCCATCGACCTGGCCCGCACCGCCAGCCGCCTGAGCCAATTGCAACAGGTCGACCCGCAACTCGTGCCCGACCCGGTATCATGAGCGCCCTTTACGCCCCCTTGCCGAGTGACCGCGCCGTTCATGACTACCCTCGCCCAACTCAAGGCCGGCCAATTGGCCGGTATCACGCGCCTGGATCTTTCCTGCGGGCTCACCGAGTTTCCTCGGGAAATCTTCGAACTGGCCGACACCCTGGAAATCCTCAACCTCAGCGGTAACGCCCTGAGCCGCTTGCCGGACGACCTGCATCGCCTGCCGCACCTGCGCGTGCTGTTCTGCTCGGACAACGCCTTCACCGAACTGCCGACCTGCCTGGGTCAGTGCGCGAAATTGAGCATGATCGGCTTCAAGGCCAACCGGATCAGCCAAGTGCCCGCCGCCGCCCTACCGCCGCAGCTGCGCTGGCTGATCCTCACCGACAACTGCATTCGCCAGTTGCCCGAGGCGTTGGGTGAACGGCCATTGCTGCAAAAGCTGATGCTGGCCGGCAATCAACTGGAGCAACTGCCACGCAGCTTGGCTCAGTGCCACAACCTGGAGCTGATCCGCATCGCCTCCAATCGCCTCACCCACCTGCCGGACTGGCTGCTGTCACTGCCAAGCCTGACCTGGCTGGCTTATGCCGGCAACCCAGTGGAAATGGCAGTGGAAGTCCAGGCAGACGACACCACGCCGGATATTCCCTGGGGCGAATTGGCATTGGCCGATGTCCTTGGCGAAGGGGCTTCCGGCGTGATCCACAAAGCCTTGTGGAAACCCCAGGCCCTGCCGGTGGCGGTCAAGCTCTACAAAGGCACGATTACCAGCGACGGTTCACCGCTGCACGAAATGCAGGCGTGCATCGCCGCCGGGCGGCATCCCAACCTGATCAAGGTGCAAGGTCGCGTGGTCGGCCACCCCGATGACCAGGCCGCCTTGGTGATGGACCTGATCGAGCCGAGCTACCGCAACCTGGCCGCCCTGCCCAGCCTGGCGTCCTGCACGCGCGATATCTACGCGCCCGACACCCGCTTCAGCGCCGATGTCGCACTGCGTATAGCCCGTGGCATGGCTTCGGTGGCGGCGCATTTACACCGTCACGGCATCACCCATGGCGACCTGTACGCCCACAATATTCTGTGGAACGCGACGGGCGATTGTTTGCTGGGGGATTTTGGCGCGGCGTCATTCCATGCCGCGGCGGACACCGTGGAAACCCGGGCATTGCAGCGCATCGAAGTGCGGGCCTTCGGGGTGTTGTTGGGGGAATTGTTGGAGCGGATCGAGGGGGAACCCGTAGATGCGGCACTGGCGGCGTTGCAGGCGCGCTGCTGTCAGCCGGACGTGCTGGCGCGGCCGGGGTTCGAAGAGATCGAGGCGTTGCTGCACGCCATCTGCAACTTTGACTAATTAAGGCAATGTCAGAGGGGCTTCAAAACAGCTCGGATAGAAAATTACTGGATCAAAATGTGGGAGGGGCGGTGCGACAGTCAGCCCCGCTTTCACTGACACACCGTAATCGGGGGCAAGTCGAATCGTCGCACCGCCCCTCCCACCTTGCTCAGCCGTCGATCAGCCCGCCAGGCCGACGAACATGTCCTGCACGTCGTCGTGGTTGTCCAAGCCTTCGAGGAAGGCTTCGACTTCAGCCATCTGCTCGTCGGTCAAACCACTCACCGGATTCTTCGAGATGTAACCCAGCTTGGCCGATAGCACGGTAAAGCCTTGCTCCGGCAGGGCTTTCTGCACGGCGTCGAGGTCGGTGGTTTCGGTGATGAACAGGGTGGTGCCTTCTTCTTCGCCGTCCTCGAAATCCTGGGCGCCGGCTTCGATGGCGGCCATTTCAGGATCGGCGTCCGGGCTGTCCGGTGAGGCTTCGATCAAGCCGACGTGGTTGAAGTCCCAGGCTACCGAACCGGAAGCGCCCAGTTGGCCTTTGCGGAATGCCACGCGGATTTCCGCCACGGTGCGGTTGATGTTATCAGTCACACACTCGACGATCAGCGGCACCTGATGGGGCGCGAACCCTTCGTAGGTCACGCGGTGGTATTGCACGGTTTCGCCGAGCAGACCGGCGCCTTTCTTGATGGCGCGGTCCAGGGTTTCCTTGGGCATCGAGGCTTTTTTGGCCTGCTCCACCACCAGACGCAGGTGGGCGTTGGTCGCGGTGTCAGCACCGTTGCGCGCGGCGATCGTGATTTCTTTCACCAGCTTGCCGAAGATTTTGCCCTTGGCATTGGCTGCCGCTTCTTTATGTTTGACTTTCCACTGTGCGCCCATGACTCGCTCTCTTCTCGTCCATCGCGCCGAAACGTCTACTGGCCGGCGCTTTGGGGGCAGAGTTTATAGCGCGAGAACGCATCGTTCCACCAAAAAACCGTCACGGCGCCAGCTCGAAAAACGCTTGGATCAGGCGCAGGGAACGGCGTCGCTCCATGCAGCCGAGACTGTGCCGGTTCAGTAACCCCGCGCCGCGGATCGGCACCGCCCGCACCCGCGGGTCCTGGCTGACCTCCATCGACGACACCACGCCGACGCCCAATTGCGCGGCGACCGCCTCGGTCACCGCCTCACGGCTATCCAGTTCCAGCAGCACCTTGGGCTGCACAGCGGCGGCTTGGCAGGCGGCATCAAAGGTGCGGCGGGTGATCGAACTGGGCTCGCGCAGCACCATGATCACCTCATCGAGTTGCTTCAGCTCGATGCCGTTGGGCAGTTCCGTCCACGGGTGGTTGGACGGGACCAAGGCGCAGATATGCGATTCGCCCAAGGGCTGTAAATGCATGCCAGGGCGGGGTTCCACCTCGGTCAGCACCGCCACATCGGCATGCTCGGCCAACAGCGCGGCCAAGGTCTCCTGAGCATTGCCCAGCCGCAGGTTGACGGTGATGCCCGGGTACCGCGCGCGCAGGCTGGCAATCATCGGCATGACCAGGTGCGGACCGTCCGCCGCCACTTCCAGGCGCCCGCTGAGTAACTGGCGATTGGCTTCGAGCAGGGCCTGGGCCTCGTCCACCAGACCGAAGATCGCCCGGGTGATCGCCGCCAGCCGCGCGCCCTCCTCTGTCAACTCGACCCGCCGCGCCGTGCGGCGCAACAGCGGAATCTGATAGTGCTCCTCCAGGGCCTTGATATGCCCGGTCACCGCTGGCTGGCTGATAAACAGCCGCGCCGCCGCACGGGTAAAGCTGCCCTCGCGGGCCACGGCATCGAATGCACGCAGTTGAAACAGGTTCATACTTATCGGCCTCGCTGATAGCTCGCATAAAAACAAACAATTTGATTGATATCACGCTAAACCGCAACGTAAGCGCCGTAGATTCAACCCAACGCTGAAGAGAACCCACGATGCTCCTTACCGCGCCGATGCTGTTGACCCCAGGCCCCCTGACCACGTCTGCCCGCACCCGCCAGGCCATGCTGGTGGACTGGGGTTCCTGGGATGAGCGCTTCAACCAACTCACCGCCAGCGTCCGCGCGCAGTTGCTGGCAATCATTCATGGCGCCGACAGCCACCACTGCGTGCCCTTGCAGGGCAGCGGCACCTTCGCCGTCGAGGCAGCAATCGGCACTTTGGTGCCACGGGATGGCAAGGTGCTGGTGCTGGTCAACGGCGCCTACGGCAAACGCCTGGCGAAGATATGCGAAGTGCTCGGCCGTGCATTCAGCACCTTTGCAACCGCAGAGGACGAACCCACCACCGCCGCCGATGTGGACCGCCTGCTGCACGCCGATCCGTCGATTAGCCATGTCGCGCTGATCCATTGCGAAACCAGCACCGGCATTCTCAACCCGCTGCCGGCCATCGCCCAGGTGGTAAAAAGCCACGGCAAGCGCTTGATCGTCGACGCCATGAGTTCCTTCGGTGCGCTGCCGATCGATGCCCGCGAAGTGCCGTTCGACGCGCTGATAGCGGCCTCAGGCAAGTGCCTGGAAGGCGTGCCGGGCATGGGTTTTGTCTTTGTCGATAAACAGGCGCTGGCCACTGCTCAAGGCAACTGCCACTCCCTGGCGATGGACCTTTTCGAGCAGCACCGTTACATGGCCGAAACCGGCCAATGGCGCTTCACCCCGCCCACCCATGTGGTGGCGGCCCTGCACGAAGCGCTGCTGCAATACCACGAAGAAGGCGGTCTGCCCGCGCGCCATCAGCGCTACGCGCACAATTGTCAGACGCTGCTTGAGGGCATGGCCGAACTGGGCCTGCGCAGCTTTCTACCGGCGGCGATCCAAGCACCGATCATCGTCACCTTCCACGCCCCGCAACACCCGCGCTACCAGTTCAAGGACTTCTACGAACGGGTCAAGGCCAAGGGTTTCATCCTTTACCCCGGCAAATTGACCCAGGTGGAAACCTTTCGCGTCGGCTGCATCGGCCATGTCGACGCTACCGACATGCGCGCCGCCGTAACCGCCATCGCCCAGGTATTGCGCGCCATGGACATCCCTCTTCTCTCTGCGTCTGGAGTACCCGCATGAACTATCAAAACCCGACCAAGCTCCAGGCCGCGATCCTGGATTGGGCCGGCACCGTGGTCGACTTCGGTTCCTTCGCGCCCACGCAGATTTTTGTCGAGGCCTTCGCCGAGTTCGGCGTGCAGGTGTCCATCGACGAAGCCCGGGGCCCGATGGGCATGGGCAAGTGGGACCATATCCGCACCCTGTGCAATCAGCCGCAGGTGGCCGAGCGCTACCGCCAGGCATTCGGGCGCACGCCCTCCGATGACGACGTGACGGCCATTTACAAGCGCTTTATGCCCCTGCAGATCGAGAAGATCGCCGAGCATTCGGCGCTGATCCCCGGCGCGCTCGACACCATCGCCACATTGCGTGCCCAGAACATCAAGATCGGCTCTTGCTCCGGCTACCCCAAGCAGGTGATGGACAAAGTGGTCGCCCTGGCCGCGCGCAACGGCTACGTCGCCGACCATGTGGTCGCACTGACGAAGTACCCAATGGCCGTCCATGGCCCGCCCAGGCTCTGGCGAATGTGATCGCCCTGGGCATTGACGACGTGGCGGCGTGCGTAAAAGTCGACGACACCGTACCGGGCATCCTCGAAGGCCGCCGCGCCGGCATGTGGACCGTGGCGCTGACCTGCTCCGGCAATGCGCTGGGGCTGACCTATGCGCAATTTCGCGCCCTCGACGCCGCCACGCTGGCCAGCGAACGCAGGCGAATCGAAGCGATGTTCGAAGGCTCGCGGCCCCACTACTTGATCGACACCATTACCGACCTGCCGGCGGTCATCGCCGACATCAACCAACGCCTGGCCCGCGGCGAAATACCGCAAAGCCACTGATTGAGGTCAAAACAACGGCCATCGCAGCGGGCAAATCGTTGGAAACAGGCTTACAGTAGAAATACTTCGTCACAAAAGAACGAAGGCATGCCCTGACCGATGAGGATCCCAGCGATGCCGTGGAAAAATTCCGATACGCGCTACAGCACCATGTCGATTGCGCTGCACTGGTTGATGGTGGTGCTGCTGGCGGTGGTTTACGCCTGCATTGAGCTACGCGGGCAGTTCCCCAAGGGCAGCGGCGCACGCACGTTGATCGTGGAAATGCACTTTATGTTCGGCCTTACCGTGTTCGTGCTGGTGTGGCTGCGCCTGTTCGCCCGGAGCCTGGGGGTCGCGCCAAAGATCATCCCCACCCCGCCGCCATGGCAGAGCCTGCTGGCCACACTGATGCACTGGGCGCTGTACGCCTTGATGATCGGCATGCCGATTGCCGGTTGGCTGATCGTCAGCGCCGAAGGGCATTCAGTGATGTTCTATGGTCTTGAGCTGCCACCGCTGATCGCTGAAAACAAGGCGTTGGCCAAAGAGATCGAAGGTTGGCATGTGCTGTTCGGCAAAATCGGCTACTGGCTGATCGGCCTGCATGCGCTGGCGGGAATCGTGCACCACTATGTGATTCGCGATAACACCGCGCTGCGGATGATGCCGGGTAAGCGCGCTAACCTGTGAACCCGCGACGGCCCTGCAAGCCACCGGTGTGCACAAAGATCAGACGCGTGCCGGGCGAGAACCGCCCGGCCTCGATCTGCTGCTTTAACGCCAACAGCGCCTTGCCGGTATAGAGCGGCTCCAGCGGCAGGCCAGTGGCGCGTTCGGTGGTTTGCATAAAGTCGAGCAATGCCGCGTCGACCTTGGCGAACCCACCGCGGCTGGCCTCCAGCAATTCGTAGCCACCCGCCACAATCGCCCCCACATTCTGGGCCACGCCGTGATCATCCGGCACCGCCATCGCACCGTACACCGGGTGCGCGCCCGCTTCCGCCAGGGCCAAACCTGCCAGGGTCGTCCCCGTGCCGGCGGCCAGCCACCAAGCGTCGTAAGCGTTCCAACCCAGCTTGCTCAATTGCCCACGGACCTGTTCCACCAGCACCGCGCAACCCAGCGCACCGGCAAGCCCGCCGCCGCCTTCGGGCACCGGATACAACTGCGGGTATTGCTCACGCCACGGCAGCCAGAAGTCCGCCCCGTGGCGCGCGCGATAGCCGGCGTAGCCCAGCCAATGCAGGTGCATGCCAAAGGCTTTCAGGTCGAGGACGGTGGGGGTGTCTTGAGGATGGCCGCGCAACAGGCCGACAGTGGCGAAACCAAAGCGCTCACCCGCTGCCGCCAAGGCATGCAAATGGTTGGAGTAAGCCCCGCCCAGGCTGATGATGCCACGGGCACCGGCCTGTTCTGCCTGCCTCAAATGCTCGGTGAGTTTGAACCACTTGTTGCCGCTGATCAGGGGGTCTATACGGTCCAGGCGCAGCACAGCCAGCTCGATGCCGTTCAGCCAATCGAGGTGCAATGGTTCAAGGGGAGCGATGGGAAGCCAATCGAAGGGGCCCATGGGGGTGGATCTGCCTGGCAAACGGGGCGGTAGTCTAGCACCGCCCCGCTCAGGGCCTTACAGCTCGGCGGCGAGGCGCGAACCTTGGTTGATCGCGCGCTTGGCGTCCAGCTCGGCCGCCACGTCTGCGCCGCCGATCAGGTGCACGTTCTGCCCGGCGGCGACCAGGCCGTCCTGCAAGTCGCGCAGCGGGTCCTGACCGGCGCAGATGACGATGTTGTCCACCGCCAGCAACTGCGGCTCGCCCTCGGCGCCGATACGGATATGCAGGCCTTGGTCATCGATCTTCAGGTACTCGACGCTGTTAAGCATCTGCACCTGCTTGTTCTTCAAGCCGGTGCGGTGGATCCAACCAGTGGTCTTGCCCAGGCCATCGCCGACCTTGGAAGCCTTGCGTTGCAGCAGGAACACTTCTCGCGCCGGCGCATGGGGCTGGGGCTTGATACCGGCCACACCGCCACGGGCCTGCAGTTGGGTGTCGATGCCCCATTCCTTCCAGAACGCCTCACGGTCCAGGCTGGTGGACACGCCCTGATGCACCAGGAACTCCGATACGTCGAAGCCAATGCCGCCGGCGCCGATCACCGCCACGCGCTGGCCGACCGGCTGGCGTTCGAGGATCACGTCCAGGTAGCTCAGCACCTTGGGGTTGTCGATCCCTGGGATGGCCGGGGTGCGCGGCGCAATGCCGGTGGCCAGGATGATTTCGTCATAGCCGCCGGCCGCCAGTTGCGCCACGTCCACGCGGGTATTGAGGCACACCTCGACATGGGTGGTCTGCAATTTGCGTTTGAAGTAGCGCAGGGTTTCGAAGAATTCTTCTTTGCCCGGTACGCGTTTGGCGATATTGAACTGACCGCCGATCTCGCTGGCGGCATCGAACAGGGTCACTTGGTGCCCACGCTCGGCGGCCACCGTCGCCGCCGCCAGACCGGCGGGGCCGGCACCGACCACGGCAATTTTCTTGATCTGTTTGACCGGCAGGTAGTTAAGCTCGGTTTCGTAGCACGCACGGGGGTTGACCAGGCAGGTGGTTAGCTTGCCGCCGAAGGTGTGATCCAGGCACGCCTGGTTGCAGCCGATGCAGGTGTTGATCTCATCGGCACGCCCGGCGGCCGCCTTGTTGACGAACTCGGGGTCGGCAAGGAACGGCCGCGCCATCGACACCATGTCGGCATCGCCTTCGGCGAGGATGCGCTCGGCAATCTCCGGGGTATTGATGCGGTTGGTGGTGATCAGCGGGATCTGTACCGCACCGCGCAACTTGGCGGTGACTTTGCTGAACGCGCCACGCGGCACTTTAGTGGCAATGGTCGGGATGCGTGCTTCGTGCCAGCCGATACCGGTGTTGATGATGGTCGCACCGGCCTGCTCGATGGCCTTGGCCAGTTGCACGATTTCTTCCCAGGTGCTGCCACCTTCCACCAGGTCGAGCATCGACAGGCGGAAGATAATAATGAAATTCGGCCCCACCGCTTCGCGCACACGACGCACGATTTCAACGGCCAGGCGCATGCGGTTCTCGTAGCTGCCGCCCCAACGGTCGGTGCGGTGGTTGGTGTGCGCGGCGAGGAACTGGTTAATGAAGTAGCCTTCAGAGCCCATGATTTCTACGCCGTCGTACTCGGCGACCTGAGCCAGCCGCGAGCAAGTGACGAAATCCTGGATCTGTTTTTCGATGCCTTCCTCGTCCAACTCCTTGGGCTTGAACGGGTTGATCGGCGCCTGGATCGCGCTCGGTGCCACTTGCTTGGGGCTGTAGGCATACCGCCCGGCGTGGAGGATCTGCATGCAGATCTTACCGCCCGCCGCATGCACCGCTTGGGTCACGATTTTGTGCTTCTGGGCTTCTTCCTCGGTGGTCAACTTGGCCGCGCCGGCGTACACACCACCCTCATCGTTGGGGCCAATACCGCCAGTGACCATCAAACCCACGCCACCCCGAGCGCGCTCGGCGAAATAGGCGGCCATGCGCTCGAAACCGCCGGGTTTTTCTTCCAGGCCGGTGTGCATCGACCCCATCAGGGTACGGTTGCGCAAAGTGGTAAAGCCCAGGTCCAACGGGGCCAGCAGGTGCGGGTAAGCAACGGCGGTCATGGTACAGCTCCACGGCAGGTCATCACGGGACGTGGCCGGCTCGAATGGCCAACCATCGGTTTATGCCCCACAGACTAAGAGGCGGTTACCGACTGCTCAATGACTGAAACTGACAAGTTATTGATCCAAATGTACAGCGCCCCTTGGCAAGCCAAGGCATGGGCCCTACCCTAGACGCCGAACCCAGCACCCGGTCTGTTGTCTGTTGCCCATGCGTAAACTTCTAGCGTTCACCGTTACCCTGGCCCTGGTTGCCGCCGTCACCGCGTATCTGGTCTGGACCCAGGAGCGCCCTGTGGCGCATTACCTGTCGGACCTACGCATCACCCTGGCCGTCAACGAAGGCGTACCAGCCGACCGAGGCAACCTGCTAGGCATCCAGCCTGAGCTGTTTCCCGCCGACTACCAGAGCCTGGAACGCCTGCACCTGAAACTCGCCGCGTATCTGCAAAACGCCCGCGACCAAGGCCTGATCAACGACAAGACCATTGTGGTGCTGCCCGAACACATCGGCACCTGGCTGATGCTCACCGGCGAAAAGAACGAGGTCTATCAAGCGCTGCACCTCAAGGAGGCGATGAACTGGCTGTCGATCAGCAACCCGGTGCAGTTCGTGCGCGCCTGGATCAGCGCCACCGGAGCCGACCGCATGGACGACGCCTATCTACGCATGAAAGCGCCCGCCATGGCTCGCGACTATCAGGTACTGTTCGGCGGGCTGGCCAAAGAGTTCGGCGTGACCCTGGTGGCCGGCTCCATCGCCCTGCCCAACCCGAGCATCAGCCAACGGCAACTGCAGATCGGCCACGGCGCCCTGTACAACGCCAGCGTGGTATTCGCTGCGGACGGCTTGCCCATCGGCGATCCCCAGCGCCAGCTCTACCCGATCTACGACGAGCGCGAATTTATCCAGCCCGGCGATGAAAACGTGGTTAGCGTGGTGGATACGCCAGCCGGTCGATTGGGCGTGTTAGTGGGCAGCGACAGCTGGTACCCGGATAACTACCGCAAGCTCAACGAAAACGGTGCCCATCTGATCGCCGTACCGGCGCTGGTCACAGGCCGTGACACCTGGGACCGGCCATGGCGCGGCTTCAAGAGCGTTTCCACGCCGCCGGAAGTCAGCCTCAAGCCCGAGGAACTCAGTGAGGGCGAGGCTTGGCGTCGACTCACGTTGATCAGCCAGCAACCCGTCAGCCAGGCCAGCGCCGGCATGAGCGTGTTTCTACGCGGGCAGTTCTGGGACCTGGGCACTGCAGGGCACAGCTTTCTCAGCAGCAACGGGCAGATCAGCGCCGATGGCGACGCCCGTGGCGCGCGCATGCTGAATATCTGGCTGTAACGCCGTGAAACCAGTGCGCCTGGGGGACTTGTCGGTGGGCTTCGTGCACACCTTGGCCGACGCGGTGCACAGCCATGGCCTGGACCCGCAACCCCTGCTGCTGCAATACGGCCTCGACCCGGCGCGGTTGGCCGAAGCCGGCGCGCGCTTATCTATACCCCGCTATATGCGTCTGGGCCACGCCGCCATACAGCTCACTGGCGACCCTGCCCTGGGCCTGCGCATGGGCCAGCTCAGCCGTCTGAGCCAGGCTGGACTCGCCGGTGTCACCGCCGCTCAAGCACCCACCGTGCGCGAGGCCGCACGCACGCTGACGCGCTTTGAACCGCTGTACGGCTCCAACTACCGGGGGCAATCGAGCTTTCACGAGGACGCCCAAGGCGCTTGGCTGCGTTTCTACTCCATCAGCCCATATAACGCCTACAACCGCTTTGTGGTCGACTCGATCATCGCTGGCTGGCTGCATCAATTGTCCAGCCTGGCCCAGCAACCGGTGCAGGCCCAGCGGATCGAGATCGAATTTCAAGCCCCCGACTACAGCGAACGCTATAGCCTGCTGGGCGATAGCCCTGTGCATTTCGGTGCTGACCTTAACCAACTGCGTCTGAGCCAAGCCACCCTGGCCTTGCGCAACCCGCAACATTGCCCAAGTACCTGGCACCTGTTGCTGCAATTGTGCGAACGGGAGTTGGAGCAGTTGACGCGCACTCGCAGCCTGAGCGAGCGCATTACCCGTTTGCTCGGGCCGATGCTCAATGGCGGTCGGGAACCCGACCTGGAAGAAGTGGCGGCACGCTTGAAGCTGCCGACCTGGACCCTGCGACGCAAACTGACGGAAGAAGGCACCCAGTTTCGCGCGATTCTCAATGACACCCGCCGCGACCTGGCCATGACCTATATCCGCGATACGGAACTGGCCTTCGGCGAAATTGCCTACTTGCTCGGCTTTGCCTCAGCCCAGGCCTTTCAACGCGCGTTTAGGCGATGGAACAACCAGACCCCAGGGGAGTTTCGCCGCAGTCAGCGGCATTCCGCCTGAGGTCGGTGTTACAGCTCGGTGGCATCGTCGGCCGGATCCAAAGGGTCCAGTTCAAACGCCTGATACTCCAACAGCTCTTCTTGATAATCGTCCATGGTGTGCTCCCTGTTTTGGATGAGAAAAGCCGGTGTAGAGCGGCCTTAGCAAATGACCCGAATACTCAGCCTAAAGTGCCGTGATGACGAAAAAAAGTCAGCGCCATGACGTTTCTGCACTTGAGGATTAAACGTAGCAGCAGGTCGGCGATTTAGCCCAGGGAGGCAGTGGAGGCACTCGCCGCTACGGGATCAGCGTCGATCCCGTAGCGTGTTGATTACTGTGCAGGCGTAGGCAGCGGGGGAATGGCTTCTGTCGGCGCGGGCAGGTCGGGATTGGTCGGCGCGGGAGCAGGCGTAGGTTCTGGCGCGGGGGCTGCTTCGGGCGCCGCCTGAGGCGCAATCGGCGCGGGTTCTGCCGGTGGAGCGAGCGGTTGCGAGGCGGCAGGCACAGCAGGCTGATCCTTGGGAGCCTCGACTTTCTCGGCGGCCGGTTCGGTTTTAGGCTCCGGCACCCCCAGTTCAGCCTTCGGCTTCTCCGGAATATGCTCGGCCTTCTTCACTTCCTGGGGCAGGAACACGTCCACCAGCGCAAAGTAGCGCTCATAGAACTTGGGCGCGGACACCGTTTCACTGGCGACCTTGACCATTGAGTCATCGGTGGAGCCGATCGGCATCGACACCGAACCCAGCACCCCCACTCCCAGGCTCGCCGAGTTGTTGACCTTCTTCAGCGCGTAGCGGTCCTGCAAGGCGTTGGCAAACATCGTTGAATGTTTCTTGCCTTTGCCGTCGTCGGCACACACCACGTTGAAACTGATCTGCAAATGGGTTTCGCCACTCTGCTGGAAGCTCTTATTGCCCACCACCAGTTTTGGGTCGCTGCTGGTGATGATGTAGCCCTGGCTCAGCAACGCACGCCGTGCGGCTTCGCACGCCGCCACATCGCTGACCGGGTAGTCCCGGGAAAAGGTGCCGGAATCGTCGAAGTTCTCATGTTCATAAATAGCGGTCTTGGGTGACGAGCAGCCCGCGGCGCCCGCCAACACCAACGCCAACCCGAGGCTGCGCAAGTGAAATGATGTCGACATTGATAATCCTGAGGAAAACGATCTGGGCGGTATTGTGCAACAGAACGAGGGACTGGCGCGCGTATTCCTGTCGGTAAAACGTCACAGGTTGACTACGCCCCCCTGAACGAACGCCCACGAAAAAGCCCCCGGACTTTTCAGGCCGGGGGCTTCTTGTTCAAGCCGGCATCAATATTTCTTGATGTCAGCCTTGGTTTCCAACTGTTTACGGTAAGCCGCGAAGTCCTGTTGACCGACACGGGAAGCGAGGAAGCGGCGGTACTGCGCCTTTTCTTCGTCCGATGGAGCGGCGGCTTCGTTGACACCGTTCAACCGCACGATCATCAGGCTACCATCGGCCAGGGTCACGGTGGTGAAGGTCGGCTTGTCCTTGGACGCAGGTTTTGGCATGCGGAACAAGGCTTGCAGCACGGCAGGATCAATCCCTTCCTGGCCACGGGTAGCCGCTTCGGTAACTTTCCACGCCTGACCGTCAATCGGCTGGTTCAGCGGGGTCTTGCCATCACGCAGACTGGCAATCAGCTCGTCGGCATGGGTCTTGGCCGCCGCGCTGGCGCGCTCCTTGGTCATCTGTGCACGGATTGCCGTGGCAACGCTCTCCAGCGGCAATTGCGCTGGTTTGCGGTGCTCCTTGGCACGCAGCACGATGATGGTTTCAGGGTCCAGCTCGATGGCGCTACTGTTAGCGCCTTCATCCAGCACTTCCGGGCTGAATGCGGCGGTCACCACTGCCCTGTTAGCCGCGACCCCTTCACCGCCGTCACGGCCAAATGGCGCCGAGGTGTGCACAGTGAGCTTGAGGTCAGACGCCGGCTGAGCCAGGTCGGACGCTTCGAATGCCGCATCCTCCAACTGCTTGGTGGCTTCGACGAAACGCTGCTCGACCTGCTGAGTCTTTAGCTCGCGGGTCAGCTTGTCCTTCAAGCTGGCGAAAGTCGGCACTTCAGGTGCTTCAACCCCCAGCAGCTTGATCAAGTGCCAGCCAAAGGTGGTGCGCACCGGTACCGAGACCTGGTCTTTGTTCAAAGCGTACAGGGCGGTTTCGAAATCCGGATCGTAAACGCCAGGGCCGGCGAAACCGAGGTCGCCGCCGTTGCTGGCCGAACCAGGGTCCTGGGAGAACTCCTTGGCCAAGGCTTCGAACTTCTCACCTTTGGCCAGGCGTGCCTGGATTTCTTCGATCTTCGCTTTCGCCTGAGCGTCGGTGACCTTGTCGTTGACTTCAATCAGGATATGCGCGGCACGACGCTGTTCAGCGAGGTTGGCGATTTCCTTTTGATAAGCCGCCTGCAGCTCGTCGTCCTTGACGTTGACCTGATCAAAGAAGGACGACTTCTTCAACTCAAGGTAATCAATGACCACTTGGTCAGGGGTCATGAACTCTTTGGCGTGCTGATCGTAGTAGGCCTTGACCTCCTCGTCGGTCAGCTTCACCGCTGCAGGATTGGCCTTGATGTTGACGGTGGCGAAATCGCGGGTCTGTTTCTCCAGACGGGCAAAAGCCAGCACCTCGGCGTCGGTAACGAAACCACTGCCGGCAATACCTGCGCGAACCTGGCCGATAAGCATTTCTTGCGTCAGCATCTGACGGAATTGCAAACGGGTATAGCCCAGCTGACGAATCACCTGATCAAATCGTTCTGGACTGAATTTGCCATCCACCTGGAATTCCGGTGTCTGCAGGATCACCTGATCCAGCGCGGCTTCAGAGAAGCCAAACTTGGAATCGGCGGCACCTTGCAGCAGCAGCTTGCGATCGATAAGGCCCTTGAGGGCCGCCTC
Organism: Pseudomonas sp. S4_EA_1b; assembly: GCF_016307435.1. Taxonomy (NCBI): domain Bacteria; kingdom Pseudomonadati; phylum Pseudomonadota; class Gammaproteobacteria; order Pseudomonadales; family Pseudomonadaceae; genus Pseudomonas; species Pseudomonas sp. S4_EA_1b. The sequence goes on from NZ_JAEILC010000005.1 coordinate 47,392, forward strand.
GCGCAGCAGTTTTTCGTCCAGCAGCGAAGCATCGAAATCTTTGCCCAGCTGTTGCATCAGCTGGCGCCGTTGCATGTCGACGGCCTGGCTCAGTTCGGTCTGGGTGATGGTTTCACCGTTGACCTTGGCCACGTCCTGCTTGGTGTTGGTCGAAGCCTGGAAAATCGCTTCGATACCGGTGAACGCCATCAATGCGACGATGATCCCGATAATGGTCTTGGCAATCCAGCCTTGTGAATTGTCCCTGATATTTTGCAGCATGCGTCCCCCAGAAACGGTTGAACTTCAAAAATTGGCAACCGTGGAGCGTGGGTAGAGTCCGGATAGAAGAAAGGCGCATCCGAGGATGCGCCTTCTCGTAACTGGCGGAGCGGACGGGGGTTTGAACCCACACCCCCGGCGTGGCGACCCAATGGATACGTGGGTCAGCTGCCGCTCCGCTGCCAGGCCAGACCTGCGTCTGACCCGGGTAGGTAAGGCTTGATCGAAACTTAGTTGACGGCTTCTTTCAGGGCTTTACCGGCTTTGAAACCTGGTTTCTTGGCAGCAGCGATTTGCAGTGCTTTGCCAGTCTGTGGGTTGCGGCCAGTGCGAGCTGGGCGGTCAGTCACAGAGAAAGTACCGAAGCCTACCAGTACCACGGAGTCGCCGGCCTTAAGAGCGCCAGTGACGGATTCGATTACTGCATCCAGCGCACGGCCAGCAGCAGCTTTCGGGATATCAGCGGATGCAGCGATAGCATCAATCAGTTCCGACTTGTTCACTCTAAGTCCCCTTATATATCTATTGAGTATGATTCTAAGTTTTTTGGTGAAAGCAAAAACCAGTGCTGAATGGCCTACAGACACTTAAGAGCCGCTTTATAACAAGGGCTCTAAAAAGCTGTCAAGGAAGCCTCCAGGCTTATTCGCATTAATGCGTGCTAATTCTTTCCTTGGAATCAGACTCTCGTTTTTCGTCCTTAGCAACTATCTCCGGGGCCACATCCGGCAAGGGCTCCGGCGCGTATTGCAGCGCAATTTGCAGGACCTCGTCAATCCATTTAACGGGTTTAATCTGAAGATCTTGCTTGATATTGTCAGGAATTTCCTTCAAGTCGCGAACATTCTCTTCAGGAATGATCACGGTCTTGATTCCACCCCGGTGCGCGGCAAGCAATTTCTCTTTCAGACCACCAATGGCCAATACTTGACCACGCAGAGTAATTTCCCCGGTCATGGCTACATCAGCGCGTACCGGAATACCGGTCAATGCCGACACCAGCGCGGTGCACATGCCCACGCCGGCGCTTGGACCATCCTTCGGGGTTGCCCCTTCCGGCATATGGATATGGGTGTCGTGCTTCTCGTGGAAGTCCAAGGGGATCCCGAGGCTCCGAGCGCGGCTGCGCACCACGGTCTGCGCGGCGGTGATGGACTCGACCATCACATCCCCCAGGGAACCGGTCTTGATCAACTGGCCCTTGCCAGGGATCACGGCAGCTTCAATGGTCAGCAGCTCACCACCCACCTGAGTCCACGCCAAACCCGTCACCTGCCCGACCTGATCCTGCTGTTCAGCCAGCCCGTAACGGAATTTGCGCACGCCCAGGAAGTGCTCCAGGGAGTCGGACGTGACCTTCACCGCGAAGCGTTTTTCCAGAGCATGCTCTTTGACCGCCTTGCGGCAGATCTTCGCGATCTGGCGCTCAAGCCCCCGCACACCGGCCTCGCGGGTGTAGTAACGCACGATGTCGCGAATCGCTTCGACCTCGAACTCAATCTCGCCCTTCTTCAGGCCATTGGCCGATGTCTGCTTTGGCGCGAGGTACTTGACCGCGATGTTGATCTTCTCGTCTTCGGTGTAACCCGGCAGACGAATCACCTCCATCCGATCCAGCAGCGCTGGCGGAATATTCATGGAGTTGGAGGTGCACAGGAACATGACGTCGGATAAGTCGTAATCGACTTCGAGGTAATGGTCGTTGAAATTGTGGTTTTGCTCAGGATCGAGAACCTCGAGCAAGGCCGAGGCCGGATCGCCACGCATGTCGCTGCCCATCTTGTCGATTTCATCGAGCAAGAACAGCGGATTGCGCACGCCGACTTTGGTCATCTTTTGAATCAATCTTCCTGGCATCGAACCGATATAGGTGCGGCGATGGCCACGAATTTCCGCTTCATCCCGCACGCCACCCAGGGCCATGCGGACGAATTTACGGTTGGTGGCATTGGCGATGGATTCGGCCAGAGAGGTCTTGCCCACGCCAGGCGGCCCAACCAGACACAGCACCGGCCCGCGGATTTTCTTCACGCGCTTCTGTACGGCGAGGTATTCAAGGATGCGCTCCTTAACCTCTTCAAGGCCGTAGTGGTCGGCGTCGAGAATGTCTTCGGCGCGGGCCAGGTCCAGGCGCACCTTGGTCTGAGCCTTCCACGGCACCTGCACCAGCCAGTCGATATAGGAGCGCACCACGGTGGCTTCGGCCGACATCGGCGACATTTGCTTGAGCTTGTTCAGCTCGGCGGTGGCTTTAGTCAAAGCATCTTTAGGTAGACCCGCGGCATCGATGCGCTTTTTCAGCTCTTCGATTTCGTTGTGGCCTTCCTCGCTGTCGCCGAGCTCTTTCTGAATGGCCTTCATCTGCTCATTCAGGTAGTACTCACGCTGGCTGCGCTCCATCTGCTTTTTAACGCGGCCACGAATGCGCTTTTCAACCTGCAGCAGGTCGATTTCAGCATCCAACAACGCCAGCACATGTTCGACGCGAGCCGGCAGGTCGATGATTTCGAGGATGTCCTGCTTCTGCTCGATCTTCAGCGCCATATGGGCAGCCATGGTATCGACCAGGCGGCTGGGTTCATCAATGCTATTAAGAGAAGATAGGACTTCAGCCGGGACTTTCTTGCCCAACTGTACATACTGCTCGAATTGCGAGAGCAGACTGCGTACGAACACTTCAGACTCGCGCTCCGGGGCCTCGATCTCATCGATCAACGCCACCTCGGCACGTAGGTGGCCATCCACCTCCATGAAGCGTTCCACCGCGCCGCGTTGCTCGCCTTCCACCAGCACCTTGACGGTGCCGTCCGGCAGTTTGAGCAATTGCAGAACAGTAGCAACAGTGCCGACCCGGTACAGGGCGTCTTCGCCTGGATCATCATCAGCTGGATTTTTCTGGGCCAACAGCAGGATCTGCTTGTCGCCCGTCATCGCGGCCTCGAGGGCTTCGATAGACTTCTCGCGCCCCACGAACAGCGGGATAACCATGTGCGGATAGACGACAACATCACGCAACGGCAGGAGAGGCAATTCGATGGTGGTCTTCATGATTTCGCCTCTATGACAGTTCAAAAGTAAGCATGAAGCCAAGATGGGGGCTGCATGCAAAAAAAACAAGCTTATTGCCGGCAGTTAAACGCAGTAAAAACCTACAAAAAAACAAAGGGGCCCCTGGAGGCCCCTTTGTCTGTACCGAAACCGCGAAACGCTTACGCGTCTGGCGCAGCCTTGGCAGCCGGCTCACTGTTTTCATAGATATACAGTGGCTTGGACTTACCTTCTATAACGCTTTCGTCGATCACCACTTTACTCACCTCGGACTGCGAGGGGATTTCATACATGGTGTCGAGCAACACACCTTCGAGGATCGAGCGCAAACCGCGCGCACCGGTCTTACGCTCCAGTGCCCGCTTCGCTACAGATTTGAGCGCATCGGTACGGAACTCGAGGTCTACTCCTTCCATTTCGAAAAGCTTGGCGTATTGCTTGGTCAGGGCGTTTTTCGGCTCGGTGAGGATCTGAATCAGAGCAGTCTCATCCAGCTCATCCAACGTAGCCAGGACCGGCAGACGGCCGACGAATTCCGGGATCAGACCGAACTTGACCAAATCGTCAGGCTCGACTTCACGCAGGGACTCGCCCACTTTCTTACCTTCTTCCTTGCTGCGCACTTCCGCACTGAAACCGATGCCGCCACGGGTGGAGCGGTTTTGAATAACCTTTTCCAGACCGGAGAACGCACCGCCACAGATGAACAGAATATTACGCGTATCAACCTGAAGGAATTCCTGCTGCGGGTGCTTGCGGCCACCTTGCGGCGGTACGGATGCAACCGTGCCTTCAATCAGTTTCAACAGCGCTTGCTGCACACCCTCGCCGGACACGTCTCGAGTAATGGACGGGTTATCGGATTTGCGCGAAATCTTGTCGATTTCGTCAATGTAGACAATACCCATCTGGGCCTTCTCTACATCGTAATCACATTTTTGCAGCAATTTCTGAATGATGTTCTCGACGTCCTCGCCCACGTAGCCAGCCTCGGTGAGGGTGGTCGCGTCAGCGATGGTGAAGGGAACGTTCAGCAGGCGAGCGAGGGTCTCCGCAAGCAGGGTCTTACCCGAACCTGTAGGACCGATCAGCAAGATGTTGCTCTTGCCGAGTTCGACCTCTTCACCTTTCTTGTCACGCTGATTCAAGCGCTTGTAGTGGTTGTACACCGCTACGGCCAGAATCTTCTTGGCACGCTCTTGACCGATCACATACTGGTCAAGAATGCCGCTGATTTCTTTGGGCGAAGGCAATTTATGCGCGCTGCTTTCGGCCTGGGCTTCCTGCACCTCCTCGCGGATGATGTCATTGCACAGGTCGACGCACTCGTCGCAGATAAAGACCGAGGGGCCGGCAATCAATTTGCGTACTTCATGCTGGCTTTTGCCACAGAAGGAGCAATAGAGCAGCTTGCCGTTGTCCTCGCCGTTGCGGGTGTCAGTCATTCGTTCGATCCAAATCCGATAGGCTTGCAACACAAGATGAAGGCTTATGCGGGCTTTTTCAAGCCCGCCGATGATCGGCTACGCCGACCCACCTTATTTTGAGCGGCTTATATTATGCGGGGCGGTGGTCAATCACTGCGTCGATCAACCCGTATTCACGCGCCATTTCCGCACTCATGAAATTGTCACGGTTGGTATCACGCTCGATTTCTTCCAGCGTGCGACCACTGTGCTTGGCCATCAGCGTATTCAAACGCTCGCGGATGAAGAGGATTTCCTTGGCGTGGATCTCGATATCCGACGCCTGACCTTGGAAACCACCCAATGGCTGGTGAATCATTACGCGGGAGTTCGGCAGACAGAAACGCTTGCCCGGAGCACCCGCAGTCAGCAGGAATGCGCCCATGCTGCACGCCTGGCCGATACAAGTGGTCGACACGTTTGGCTTGATGAACTGCATGGTGTCGTAGATCGACATGCCCGCAGTCACCGAACCACCCGGCGAGTTAATGTAAAGATGGATGTCCTTGTCCGGGTTTTCCGCTTCAAGGAACAGCAGTTGCGCGCAAATCAGGTTGGCCATGTAGTCCTCTACCGGACCAACCAGAAAGATCACTCGCTCCTTGAGCAGGCGCGAGTAGATGTCGTAGGCGCGTTCGCCACGAGCGGACTGCTCGACAACCATCGGGACCAGGCCGCCGGCGGCCTGGATATCAGAGTTCTGCTGAATATAGGAATTACGGAACATGCTCTGCAGTTACTCCCAAATAGTCATGTCTTGAAAACGCATAAGCCAGCGCGAGGCTGGCTTATGGTTGTATTTCCAACGAGTTGGACAATCAGTCGGCTTGTGCTGCTTCCGCCGGTTTGACTGCTTCTTCGTAAGAGACCGCTTTATCGGTCACCTTAGCCTTCTGCAGAACAGTATCCACAACTTGTTCTTCAAGCACAACCGAACGTACTTCGTTCAGCTGCTGGTCGTTCTTGTAGTACCAAGCCACGACCTGCTCAGGCTCCTGGTAGGCCGAAGCCATCTCCTGGATCATTTCACGAACGCGATCTTCGTCAGGCTTGAGGTCGAATTGCTTGACCACTTCAGCCACGATCAAACCCAGCACTACGCGACGCTTGGCTTGCTCTTCGAACAGCTCGGCAGGCAGTTGATCAGGCTTGATGTTGCCACCAAACTGCTGAACGGCTTGAACGCGCAGGCGATCCACTTCATTGGACAGCAGAGCCTTAGGTACTTCGATCGGGTTGGCGGCCAGCAGACCGTCCATGACCTGGTTCTTCACCTTGGACTTGATGGCCTGGCGCAGCTCACGCTCCATATTCTTGCGAACTTCGGCGCGGAAACCTTCGATGCCGGTTTCTTTAATACCGAACTGAGCGAAGAACTCTTCATTCAGCTCTGGCAGCTTAGGCTCGGAAACGCTGTTAACGGTCACGGTGAACTCGGCGGTTTTACCGGCCAGGTCCAGGTTCTGATAGTCAGCCGGGAAGGTCAGGCTCAAAACGCGCTCTTCGCCGGCTTTAGCGCCAACCAGGCCATCTTCGAAACCAGGGATCATGCGGTTGGAACCCAACACCAGTTGAGTGCCCTTGGCAGAACCGCCAGCGAATACTTCGCCGTCAACCTTGCCAACGAAATCGATGTTCAGTTGGTCTTCGTTCTGGGCGGCACGCTCGACCACTTCAAAACGGGTGTTCTGCTTGCGCAGGATTTCCAGCATGTTGTCGAGATCGGAATCAGCCACTTCAGCGCTCAGGCGCTCGATAGCGATACCCTCGAAGCCGGCAACTTCGAATTCAGGGAACACTTCGAATACGGCTACGTATTCCAGGTCCTTGCCTGCTTCCAGGGACTTAGGCTCGATCGAAGGCGAGCCGGCTGGGTTCAGCTTTTGCTCGACAACGGCTTCGTAGAAAGAAGCCTGAATGACGTCACCAACAGCTTCCTGACGCGCATCGGCACCAAAACGACGCTTGATTTCGCTCATCGGCACTTTGCCTGGACGGAAACCAGCGATCTTGGCCTTCTGGGCAGTCTGCTGCAGACGCTTGTTGACCGCAGTCTCGATACGCTCTGCCGGCACGGTGATGCTCAGGCGGCGCTCGAGAGCAGTAGTATTTTCAACAGAAACTTGCATGGATATTCCTCGTTGCACAGACGTTAGCCGGCCATTTCCGACCCCAATGTCGGGTAGAGATGGGCCATTACTGACCCACCTCCCCCTAAGAACCGTACGTGCGAGTTTCCCCGCATACGGCTCGGGCCTAATCAAAACCCCCGGTAAGGGGAGCCGGTTTGTTCACTGTCAATCCGCGAGCGTGTAGCCGCTGGTGACAAAGGGGGTGCAATAGTACCCGGTTATTTAGGGAGTCTCCACCGCCTTTTGTGCGGTACAGAATGTGGTGATCATGCCACCCCGTCTCCTTCGTAATCGGCAACTTACACATCGGACACAATCCTTTCTGACTCTGGAAAAGGTTCAAGATTTGCTTACGGTACGCCAGCCTTTTGAGCATCTGTTCCATACGCCTTTTCTCACCCATTTTCTCCATAGAAGGATCGAAGGGGTTGTACTCCCCACTTACCTTCTTGTGTCGCTCAATCGGAGTGCTCGCTAGCGAGTACAACTCGATCGTTTGCATCTCTCCCTTGTCATTCATCGTCGCGGTAGCAAACACCCCTTTCCGCCCCTTCATGGGTTTGAAGTACTTCGCTCCTATCCACTGGAGTGTTTTCTTAGGGTGTCGCCGTTTTGCCCAACGCCATAGAGCCAGAAAGATCATGTAATCCATGCGGCTATACGCTTTCTTGGCTACCACAGGCTGGTGATAGAACGCCCAGCCTCGCAGTATCGGATTCAGCTGTCGGATCAGATCCTCCTGCCTTACCGTTTTGTTGGTACTGATGACCTCCCTTACCTTGCTATAGAACGCTTTCACGTTTTTCTTGCTTGGCTTGATCAAAAGCTTCCCATCGTACTTGCGGAAATTCCAACCTAGAAAGTCAAAGCCTTCCTTTATATGGACGACACGCGTCTTCTCGAGTGACAGCTGCAGCCCCCGTACCGCGAGGAACTGCTCTACCCAAGGTCTGACTTCAGTTTCCAGAACCTCTCTCGAGGTTCCAGTTATCACAAAGTCATCCGCATAACGCACCACATTGATTTTCAGCTTCTTGGCCTTTGTCACACCCAGGTGTTGCTTAAGTTGTGACTCCAGCCCATCCAGTACCAGATTCGCCAAGCTGGGCGAGATAATCCCGCCCTGTGGCGTGCCGGCATCCGTTGCCTGTAGCTGGCCTTTATGAATCACGCCAGCTTTCAACCATTTTCGGAGAACCACCTTATCCGTTGGGACGTTGGTGATAAGCCAATTATGATTGATATGGTCAAAGCAGCCTTTGATGTCCGCCTCCAAAACCCATTGGGCCGAAACCCTCTTGGATAGGCACACGAACAATTGCCCCATTGCATCCGCCGTAGATCGCTCGACCCTAAAGCCGTAGCTGTTTGGATCACCGGTGGTTTCTGCGATGGGCGCCAGAGCAAGCAAATACAACGCCTGCATTGCCCTGTCCGTCATGGTCGGAATGCCCAAAGGGCGCTCCTTTCCATTTGACTTCGGGATAAACACACGCCGTAAAGGCCGTGGCTTATAACCGTGGCGCTTCAACCCATTTGCCGCATTCCATTTGGCATTGGGTGTATCCCAGAGCACGCGGTCGACTCCCGCCGTGCGCTTACCCTGATTTTCAGTGACTCGCCGTACGGCCAAGTATCTGGCCGAGCGTGAGCGGGTCAGCATCCGTTGCAAGGCTTTCACCCTGCGCCAGTTGCCTTCCCGACAAGCCTTCGCAATCCGTATCTGCATCGCCCGAACATTCCGCTGAACACGCCACCAATCGATGTCATGCCATTGTTGCGGAGTGCCGGAAGGCGCAGACACGGCCAACTGGCTACGCTCTAACATGCTGCCTTCCTCTCAAGTTGCCCTAAGCGAAAGACGCGCACATCCCCTGACGGGAATGGACGCTCCCGCCAGGGTTGGATTAATAGAAGATCCGTTACAGCTGGATCTCTAGGTTTATTGAGACAGGTTCACTCAGAGTTCATGCGACGAAAGACCACGCAGAAGTCTGCCCGGTTTCCCGTGGAGCAATGTTCCAGCCCCTATCCGAGCCATTACAGCCCGACGTTCGCTTTCTCTGCGATCCCATACCCGCACAGCCAACGGATCACCTTGCGGCTCACCTGCCCGAAGGCAGCTATACGGGCTTACCACGTTCCCTGCCCGTCACACGACTGGGTTAGGGTCTGCCTATTCGCCGGCGACCTTATGTGACGACGTGTTCCGACCCTTGACCAGAACAACCGGTCGCATCACCTTTTTTGGTTAATGCCTATCAGCAGATTAGGCACCGTAATGCTGACGACGTTTATTAGCAGTTCACTTGTGTTACCCATACCAGCCAGCCTAGCGCCTCAACCCGGTACTGCTCCGAGCATCTGCGCTCCGCCTCACGGCGAAGACACACCCATACGGGGGCTACATTGTTGGAAGAGCTTCACACCCCACCGTTACCAGTGACGCATGTCTTCCTAGGCTATCGTTGGTCGCACAACGAGTCCGCTGCCACTCCAGACAGGCAATGGTTGGACAATGACAGACAGAGCTTTCGCTCATGTCTCCGGTTTGATGTGAACAGGGACTGCCGAAGCAGCATGCTCAAAGAATTGTTACCTCCTGTTTCAAAAGCAGGAGGGAACCCCAGCGGGGATTCTCTCCCGCATGGGTTTAGCCCTAAATAGGGCTGATGTGTAGTAGGCGCTCCAATACCGTAAGATCCGGTATTGTGGTCGAGCCTCCGAGCGCTAATCGACCTTGGGTTTGCCACCGCCGCTGCGGCAAGTCCTTGAAGGCATTGGACTTCTGGGAGGGTTTTGCTTCTTGGGATTGGGCACCCAAGCTCTCGGCTCTCTTTCGAAAACCCTTCAAGATGACTCTACACCTCGAAGTTTAGGAGACACGCCACGCGTGTCGCACCAAGGGCATGCATTCTAGTGGGTCAAACTCAAGAAGTCACCCTACTGGAAATATGCTCGCAAACAGCCGGCAATTTATCGGCACGAGAGCACTGCTGCACCTCGCCCCGCTGACAAATACAGCCAATCATGCCAGGGCTCTGTGCCGCCTCTTCTATATATAGGAGAGGCCATCACTTCCATCCCTGACACTGCGACCCGGTAGCTACGGCCGCCCACGATCCGAACCGCCAAAACCAAAAAAGGCGCCAGACTGTTAAATCTGGCGCCTTTCGAATATGGGGTGGACGAAGGG